>JBGQLM010000056.1:0-25065 GCA_041500085.1 Geobacteraceae bacterium | reverse complement strand
GCTATGGATGAACGCACCAAGGAACTTATCGCCATCGGCGCATCAGTGGGCGCCCACTGCCAACCCTGCCTTACGTATCACGTAGAGAAGGCGCGGGAAATGGGCATCGGTGATGATGACATTCGCGTAGCGATTGACACCGGACACATGGTCGGAAAAGGCGCCATGAACGCCATGCGTAAGTTTTCGGCATCAGTCGTCGCTACTTCTCCGTCTGGCAACTGTGGCTGCACAACAGATGACAGCACGCCACCAAAAGCATGCTGCGGCTAACCGCATAAAGGAACTGCAATGACGACAGAAACAAACAAGGACGACAATAAACTCTCTGAGTCTGGCGATAAAGCGACGCCGGAAATTGCACCTGAATGTGCCCCGGGCTGCGCTTGCGAAGAACCGTCCGGCAAGGGAACCTCAAAGATTAAGGTGGCTGTATGCCTGGTAGTGGTCGTGGCAATAGCCGGCATAATTCTCTTCAAAACGACAAGCGCCAAACAGAATACAGCCGCGATGGCCAAAAACGGATTTCCAAGTTCATTGTGGGCAAAGAGCAAAGGTCCAGTGCTCAACAGTGCCGGACAGCAGGGGGGCAGCGGCGCACCATTGGCGACTATAGCTGACCTGAATACCGTAGCCGAGAAACTCAACACGGTTTTTCTCGTAATTCCGAGCAAAGACAATGCCCCTACCAGTAAGGAAACTGGTGTTGTACTGGCATCAGTAGAGCGAACCCTGAATGAAAAAGGGCTGAGCACCGGAATCTACACTCTGAAAGCCAATTCACCCGATTACCCCGATGTTGCCGCCAAGGTGACGCCGCCAGGGATTGCAGTGTTGACAAAGGGACGGAGCATTGGCTTTGTTTCCGGCGACATGTCAGAAACCAAGCTGATGCAGGCATATGTGGCCTCGACAAGTGGTGGGGGGTGTGGCCCGAGCGGTTGCCCACCACCCGGTGGCGGCAAAACCGCTGTCCCTTGTAATTGACGGGGTGATTGGTGCTTGAATATTGCGTTACAACACTGCAAAATGCGGCCTCCCAGCCAATCGGCCTGATCTTCGCCCTGCTTCTCGGTATCGTGAGCGCTGCCACCAGCTCCTGCTGCACGCTGCCGGCGATGGGCATTCTCATAGGCTATTCGGGAGCACGTGAAGATAAAACCCGGCGTGCTGCTATAGGTTCTGTTGTCTACTTTACGGTGGGCACTGTCGTCGCTCTGATGATTTTCGGCGGCATTGCCGGGCTTGTCGGGCAGACCGCGCAAATATCCCTGGGAAATTACTGGAAAATATTTGCCGGTATTATCGCCATTATCTTTGGCTTGGCGACCCTGAAAATGCTCCCTTTTAATCTCTCTGCGATTAGCCCGAGAACGTCATCAAAACAATCGAGCAAACTGGGGCCGGCCACTGCAGGGCTGCTCATGGGAGGTGGGGTTGCGGCGAGTTCTCTCCCCTGCAATCCAGGCATCTTCATAGTACTCGGTGCAGCGATCCTGCAGGGTCAGGTAATATGGGCAACACTGTTACTGGCCATGTTTGCGCTCGGATTCAGCATCCCTCTCGCGGCTGTCTTGCTTGGCGTATCTCTAGGCAAAACGGCTCTTTTGTCAAAGAATGCTGACACCGCAATCCGCTGGGTTTCAGGGTGCCTCCTGTTGGTCGCGGGATTTTATCTTCTGGCAACATTTTGAGTCTGCAACGCAATCAGTATTCAACCGTGAAAGGAATAGAATTTATGGACGAACGAACAAAGGAACTTATCGCAATCGGCGTATCAGCAGGAGCTTGCATATGGTAAGCATCGAAGAGGCACAGCGAATCATACTGGAACAAATCACTCCGTTGGAAACAGAAAAGGTTTCCATATTTCAGGGGTTGAATCGGGTGACCCCGGAAGATCACATTGCACCGTGGGACATCCCCCCAGCGGATAATTCTGCCATGGACGGCTATGCATTCTCTCATGCCGCGCTCAGCAGTAATCGTATTCTGGTAACTGGCTTTCTTCCAGCGGGAGAGGCACGTACCGTTCCTGTTCCGCCAGATGAGGCAATCAAGATCATGACCGGCGCACCGATTCCGCCCGGATGCGACAGCGTGGTGCCAATCGAAGATATTGAAGAGGATGGCGAATGGATACGTCTTACTTCGCCGGTCAGAGCAGGATCGCATGTTCGCGAGCGCGGCGAGGACATCCGGTGTGGCGACGTCATCATCCCTGCCTACTCACTTATCAGACCACAGGAAATAGGCATGCTCTCGGCAATGGGAACTACATCCCTGGCCGTGTACCGCCGAGCCCGAGTCGCCATCCTGGCCACTGGCGACGAGCTACTTGAACCCGGTTCGACACCGGCGCCTGGCAAGATCATCAACAGCAACAGTTACAGTCTCGCAGCACAAGTGCTGGATGCGGGCGGTGATCCGATAATGCTCGGTATTGCACCGGACACACTTGACGATACCTGTGAAAAGATAAAAGCGGGCCTGAACGCCGATATGCTTGTCATAACAGGCGGTGTTTCTGTCGGCGACCGGGATTTCGTCAAGGCGGCCATTGAGGCACTCGGTGGGGAGGTGACCTTTTGGAAGGTCAACATGAAACCGGGCAAACCACTGGCCTTCGCCATGCTCAATGGGAAACTAATTTATGCTCTGCCGGGCAATCCGGTAGCCGCCATGGTTTCGTTCGAGCTGTTCGTACGGCCATCGCTCCTCAAGGCGATGGGACACCGGCGAGTCTACAGGCCAAAGGTCATGGCGATCCTGCAAGAGCCGGTGGCAAATAAGGGTATGCGGCCCCATCTGGTCAGGGGGCTCGTCTCACAGGTGGAGTCTTGCTACTATGTTTCAACCACCGGCAACCAAAGCTCTGGGCGCCTTTCCTCTCTGATCCAGGGAAACGGCCTAATAAAACTGGCACCAGAGGTTTCTTTGGCTGCGGGCGAAGCGGTTGAAGTAACCCTTCTCGATCGGGGATTCGAAACAGGATAAGCCTTGTAGTGACTCTTAACGACGTTGAATCCTACAAAAGTAATCGTAAGTACATATAGAGCGCTTGGGCTAACAAGGGAGACATGATCATGAAAATCGAAGTTCTCGGCACCGGCTGCGCCAAGTGCACAACCCTCTACGACAATGTGAAGGCTGCCATCAAGGAACTGGGGAGGGCAGCAGACGTGGTGAAGGTTCACACTACATGGGATAAATCGGTTCTTTATGCAGGTCCGGCGGAGATTATCTCTCCTTGAACGACCCGTCTCCAGTTCAAATAGTGATGGGCGGAAGTGGTTTGGCTACAGTGCATATAACCCTGTCATGGTTGGGAAGTTGTTGGATATCTTTCGAGTATTCTATAACTGTATCGAGATAGGAAAAGACAAAAAGACGCCAGCAATGAGGCTAGGGCTGCTCAAAGATCCAGTATCATATGCAGATATCCTTGGTTAAAACGCTAAGAGATATCAAAAGTTGGAAAAACTACGGCTACGATTTTACCCTAATACTCAATAAAACTGTAGGCCACCCTTGAGCACGTCAGGGTGGCAAATAACTGTTCAACATCTACGCAAGACTTCGCGAAGTTCTCTCTGCCTGCTCCCCCATCAGCTCCATCAAACGGTACAAGGCATCACATTTATAGGGAGCAAAATTACCCTTGAAAAGCAGCAATCCTGATACCTGAATCCGCTTCGCCAAGTCAGCGACACGAATCAGCACCAGACGCGGTTTGATGCCGACCTCCTCGGCAAACAGCTCCCAATGCTTCTTCTGGATTGCGCCCGGATCATTCTCGCCACCGATCTTCATGGCAAGACCTTCCGCCAGACCATAATGGGCATAGATCCTTGTTGAGAGCAGATCGTAGAAAGGGGCCAGCATCGGCCCTTCCGGAAGCAGCAACAGGGAGATGTTTTTCCCGTGAGCATCCGAGTTGCCAATCAGGAAATTGAATATCACCCAGTTCAAAAGCGACAGTACGTCTTTCCCTGACCTGATGCTCCTTTGGCGTACCAGGTCGAAGCATGCCGCCAGCGACGGCCCACCTTCGGACTCATACTTGTATTCGGGCGGAATCCGGAGCGCCTGGCAGAAATCCTCCTGATGAAACCTTTTAGTTCCAGATGTTGTAGCGGCACGATCATACCGCTTGACGACAAAGACCCTGATCTCCTCATGCTGATGTATGAACGACCGGGGTACATCCAGACCAACCTCATGGGCAAGAGCCATGCAAAAAGCTTCGTTTTCTACTGTGCTGTCCAGGTTCTCGATTGCCGGTTTGATGATGTAATTGGACGGAGCGGTGCCATACCCCAGATAGTAGTTCTTTTCATCGAAAAAAACCGGGAGTTTCTTCTGGGCGCCGGCAAGTGAGAGCCGAATCCCTTTCTCCCCGGCCAGGAGCGGCCGTTGCGGGAGTTCGCCGATTATGGTGTTCAGCTCATCCAGCGTGAGCTGACGATAAGTGCCGGATTCGCGTTTTGGTTCTCCGGATCCCGGATAGAGTGAAACAGCACCGGCACAGTCGCCGCCGATCCGCTCCAGGAGCCCATAGTCGTTATTGAGGGAAACACCGAGATTCCGGGCGATCAGCGCACGAATTTTTTCTTCAGGGAGAAGATTGGCGAAAAAGGGATGCGACTCATCGTCGGCATAGGGATCGGCACGTAACGGCAAGGAGAGGGACAAAGGGATTCTCGACCGCTCCAGCCACTCCTTGTCGTACTGGAAGCAGAAGCGCTTTTTAGCGTCCAGCCAGAGCCGCCCCACTACGTCTTCATCTATCCTGACAAGCAGCCCGGCAGTCATGATTCATCTCCAGGCGATGCCCAAGTGCGGATCCTCGCCTCCAACTCGATCCCGAGACATTTGACAACCTGCAGAACCTTGCTCAATCGAACCGTCTCCTTGCCGTTCTCAAGGGCAGACAGAAAGGCATAACTTACCCCGCATACCGCAGACGCCTCTTCCAGGGTGAGGCCATCATCTTTGCGCTTCTGCTTGATGATCCGTCCGATGTCTTGCGCACTGGCAATCTTCATTTCGGCCTCCCATATCATATACGTTCGTATATATAGCAGCTAAAACACTAAAATGACAGCATATAATACATGATCGCATATATTCAATCTCCACAAGCCCGTGAAACTGCAAAATATCTATGATCTAAGATGTAGGAACGGATATATTGGAATGGAACGAGAAGAATGGAGACTACGCGTCGTTGCCAACGTCGGCATGATTTACAATGTTTTTCTGCTTTGCATTAACTATGTTTTTATGCTGAACAAACCTCCGATGGCACAATTTGTAATGTGTTACACTACGGCAACAATCACGAGTTTTTTGCCCTCTCCTCGCGGTCAAGAAGCCTCTGCGCCCATTCGCGGGCACGCTGATATCGTTCCAGTTGGCTCGCAGACGGGAGCTGGCCGTTTGTCATGTCACCGGATGCCTCCAACAGCTCCTGCAGAGCCAACAACAAATCTTCAGTTAACATTACAGAACCTCCAAAATCAGTAAAATGATATGTTGTTATCCTTCAACATGAATCCGGCTCGCCACATCACGAAAGAAGTCGTGCGACCAGAGAGCGAGCATCTGTTGATCCTTGACGAATGGCGCCACGTCTTTACGGGCCTGATTCACATCAAGCCGGTCGATTGCCTCTAACAGTATAGCGTTAAACGTTGCCGGTGCAAGACTCAGCTCGCCGCTCCAGTGACCGGTCTGTCCTGTGTGATGGCAATAATATAGCACTTATCAGCATAGTATGTCTAAATACGCTGGACATACTATGCTGAAATATGAGTTGCAGTCCGCTCGTATTAGACTCGCACGTGACTACCTTTTGTCAAATCTCGTGGAAATTGTACACGACCTGTGGTAGTTACAACTTCCGTATACCAAACGATGAGGAGTACAGCAGATGACGAAGGCCGAACTAGCGGAAATTTTAAATGAAAGACACTCTTACAGCAAGAAAGAAGCCCTCGAATTGGTGGACCTCACTATGGATATTCTTAAAGAAGCAATTGCGACCGAAGGGCATGTGAAGATAAGCGGGGTCGGACATTTTGTGGTGAGGCAGAAGGCTGATAGAAACGGAAGAAACCCGCAGACCGGGGAAACCATTACGATTTCGTCACGGAAGGTTCTGACCTTCAAGCCGAGTACAGTTTTGAAGAGTCGGATCAATCAAGGATTAACATGAGTCTATCGTAATTGAATTCTTTGTATGGCGGGAAACTGGATTCGAATCCTCGCTACCCGACGCTTTAATATTTGGGCCGCTGCTTCTGCTAATTGAACCCTCGCTCTTCACTTTTGTCTCGTGTCAAGCGCTGCCCCCTCAGCCACTCTCTATTAACTGTTCTGATATTATTAGATTTTACTTCTGTTCAGTATTGCTTCCTTAGTTATTTTTGCTATATTGCAAAAGAAATCATTAACTACTAACGGATTTCCTAAAGGATGTTCGTTTGCATTTCTAACCATACACATAGTACAAAAATCTTTTTCAAGGCATTCAATACATTTCGGGAAATCTCGTTTGCGCAATCCTCTTAAATATCTTACATTTTTAGAATTACTCCAAATGTCTCTGAGAGATATTTTGTTTACATTACCAACAACATAACCCTGCCAACCAGCACAAGGGTATACATTTCCGTCGTCAGTTATGCAAATGGATGAATGACAAACGCTACAAACAATATCATCTGGTGTAATATTTTTTTTCTTCTCCGATTCATTTTTAATTAACTCTAAATATCCTGGTTCATTAATAATTTTGTCGTTAATAACTTCCTTGATGTCATTAATTGATAGACGACTTCTCAGATTTTGTGTTGTATTGTCACATTTACCTATTATGACATAATCACATCCAACATGAAGATTATGTACTTCAGCCCATTTCAAAACATCTTTATAGCAGTTTTTATTTTGTTTTATTATTGGGCAACTAATCTGAAGGGGCACATCATTTTCTTTCAGTTTAAAAATTGCATTTTTAGTTAGTTCAAAACTTCCTTTTGTTTTGGTTATTGCGTCATGAATTTTGGGATCCATTGAGTATAATGATACTTGAACACCTAAGAGATGGTTCGATTTCATTTCGTCAATAATTTCATTGGTTAGCAAAGTTAAATTGCTAAGAACATTTATAGACAAATTGTATTCTTTGCATTTTTTAAGAAAATCAATAAAATTATTGTGCAGCATTGGTTCGCCACCAGTTAGCGTTAAATGCAATACCTTCATTTCTTTGCATTGTTCTAAAATATTATAAAATAAACCAGTGCTGATATGGTTTACTTTGTTTTCATGTGGAATATAACAATGCACACATCTTTCATTGCACTTGCTTGTAATTTCTATGTGTAAATTTGTTAGCTGAGGTTCGTCTTTAAAAAATTCATCTAGAAATTCCTGTGTGGTTTTTTTAGGACCTTTAGTAGTAGGATAACAATTATTTATATCATTTTTTGGTTTTAAATTCTTATACGAAAATATACAATCTTTTTCATCGCATTCCTGCAAAGTTTCGCCAGATACAATAAAACCATCTTGTTCCAAGATGTCATAAAATTCTCTTGCATCATTCTTTATTGTTTCAATGTCCACGCCTATAAATTGCATATGTATTTTTTTTGCGATGTCATTAAGTGTCTGTGGTTTATTACCTAAAACCGACAGAAATACTGCCCCGCTCTGTGATACAATTTTATCTCCAATGTCATTTCCGTTATTGTCCGCTTTTATATACCCGAAATTTCTATTGTCCGTTATATAACCAAAATACTCATAATTTCTGAATATAATATTTGTTTTTTGCTTGAAATACATTGCAATATCTCCGTAAAAATTGGGCGACGATGCTATTTGTATAGCATCGTCGCCTTTGACAAACTTTCCTTAGCGGCCACCTGGCCCCGGTGGATCACATGGTCTCCCGCTCGGTTTACTATTCGGTCGGCATTGTGCCATCCGTACAGTATCTTGTGCCAAGATTACAGGTTTTTGGTACCCCATTTTTTTCACCTCCTTTCATGTAATTATTACTTTTGCTATGATATAGCAAAAGCTTGCATAACGGGGAGGCTACTTTTCTGTCACGGTCTTTACTCATGGCGGCCTCCTTTGTTAGACATCGTCTTCAACATAAAAAAGCGGTTGATGAGCCGTATCCCAAGTGCCCCAACCTTTCCATGTTGGGCAGACTCCAAGGTGTTGCTGCAACAACGCTTTGAAGTTTTTTATTGAATGCAGTGCCTCATTAAAATATTGACAATTTCGAAACATGAGTATACTTTATATTCGTATATTTTGTGTGTCAATATATTTTTTATACTGATCGGAGAGCGCCATGAATCATGCTACTTCTCGGATGGAATCGCAACAAATAGGTAAGCCCAGGCAGAAGGCAGAGCGACGATTGGAGTTCATTGAATTCAGATTGTACTGGGAACGAAAAATAAATAGGGCTGATTTGACAGAATATTTTGGAATTTCGATTATACAAGCGTCTAAAGATATATCTAAATATCAGGAATTGGCGCCAGGTAATTTGGTCTATGATAAGAAAAAAAAATATTATTGTGCATCTCCCCAATTTGAACCTAAGCTAATTGCACCAACCTCAGAATATTATCTGGCACAATTACTGTCGATACACTCAGGAGCGAGCGATAAGTTTGATAGTTTTATAGGGACACTCCCTGATTTTGACGTGTTACCTGCTCCGGTCCGGTTAATTGACCCTAACACCCTTAGAACGATACTGCATTCCATTAACAACAAAATCGACATCGAAATTTATTACCAGTCAATGAGTCGTTCTGAACCGGTTTGGCGCTGGATTGCACCGCACGTATTGAGCTTTGATGGATTGAGATGGCACATGCGAGCTTATTGTTATCTTACTGAATGTTTCAAAGATTTTTTGATAGGACGAGTTCTTTCTGTAAGAGATGAGAGAGCGGGAAGTATTGATCCAAGTAATGACAAGGCCTGGCAGGCATACATAACAGCGATAATAGCTCCTCACCCAGGACTTACTGAAAATCAAAAAAAGATTATTGAATTAGATTATGGAATGATAAACGGCACGAGAGAAATAACAATAAAAATTGATTTCTTGTACTATTTTTTGAAAAGATTTGGGTTGGGAGAAACCGATATAGATAGGAAAGCAAACGAACAGCAGATAGTTTTAGTTAATAAAAAAGAGATTATGAAGGCGTTAAATAATACGTAGAATCTTACTTTATAGCTTCGCTGCTAAAATTTTGTATAAGCATTACAAATGGTAGCCACAATAGTTTCCACTTCATTTATATTGTTGTACCTGCCAAATGAAAATACGAATAGCAGATTTTGCTTGCTGCTTGATGATGCCGTACGCCATGGGGAGACCGAGGCCTGTCCCCTGCCCCACCTCCTTTGTGGTAAAGAACGGCTCGAATATCGTCAGCAGTTTGCTTTAACTCTCGCAGACACTTCGCAAGTTTGGCTCTATTGAAAGGTCCATAACTTACCTCCAATGCAACGCCTAACAGACCTTTGAAAAACATCTGAATTTTGCCCCCATCTCCTCGCCAGGTAATTTTTCCAGCTTGGAGTGGGTTGATTATTTGGCTTATAGCTCGTTTTTACTGCTCTTTGACTCGATAGTTTGTTCGTTTTTGCCCTTTTTGATGCCTTTTCGGCATCCTGGGCGGACTGTTCCTACGTTTGCGCTATGAGATTTCTCAGCTTGACTAGGTTGAAGCACCCGGCAGCCAGGGAGAAGTAGAATTTGATCTTCTCCAGTCCCACATGCCTGAGTTTCCGGAACCCGGCAATTACCTTGGCCCAGCCGAAGAACTCTTCAATCTTCTTTCGGTCTTTGATGCTCTGCTTGTAGGTGTCATGCCGGGTGGTACGACCGTCAATCGCTGTGCCTTTCTTTTTGCTGGCAACATGCGGAGTGACCTTGAGTTCACGCATGTCGCTGACAAAGTCAGCAGCGTCATAGGCTTTGTCGGCAGCCACGGTGATGCGTTTTTTCCGGTTTCCCTTCTGGCGCTTTACCATCGTATTGGCAGCCTTGCGTTCGGCAAAACCATCTGCATGAGTTACTTCAATCTGGGTAACGAAGCCATTGTCGTTTTCACTCATGGCGTGGCCAATGACAGAGAGTTTGGCTGATGCGCCCTGGCTTTTCTTGTACAGCCGGGCATCTGGGTCAGTGGTTGAGCTATGTGTCTTGTTGGAGAGCTTCTGAAGTTACCGGCTGGTTTGTCGGAATCGTCGTTATCATCCTTGGGCCGGAAGCTCTTGATGGATGCAAGAGACTCTAGCAGGGTTCCGTCAACAGAGAAGTGCTCATTGGAGAGCAGTCCTTTCTTTGCAGCTTGCTTCGTTATCTCTTCCAGGAATAGCCGACCGATGTCCGCCTTGATCAGGCGTTCCTGATTGTATGAGAACACACTCTGGTCCCAGACTTTGTCTTCTATGGAGAGGCCGATGAACCAGCGAAAGGCCATGTCTGATTGAATATGATCCATCCACAGCGGAAAGCTGCGAATCGAGTACAGAAACTGGAGTACCAGTCCACGCAGCAAATACTCAGGAGGGATTGAGGGCCTACCGGTAGACGCGTAAAGGGCATTGAACTCACTATCAAGTTTTGAAAGAGCGGTATCTACCAATGGCTTCAGTGTACGGAGCGGATGTTTCTTGGGAACGAACTGCTCCGTGGTGACATATACGAACATGGGACCAAGACAATCAGACGAACCGCGCATAACTTTCTCCAATAATCACAGTGAGTTATGCGCTAGATACTACCACAAAACAGGCTTTTTCTATAGTTGTTTTTCAAAGGCCTGCTAATCAGATTGCCAAGAATAAGGAAGATAAGCGGGTTCCAGAATTTTGTGGTGAGGCAGAAGGCTGATAGGAACGGAAGAAACCCGCAGACCGGGGAGACGATCCCATTTCATCGCGGAAGGTTTTGACATTCAAGCCGAGTACTGTTTTAAAGAGTCGGATAAATCAAGGGTAAGCGAGTGCCTTTTTGGTTGACTCTAGAACACTTATGAATCGAACCATTATCTCCGGTTTCAAGCTGGCCATTATTAAACTCCTTTTGAGCTAAATTCCTGCAACCAATTTCAATCAGGAGAATCCTTCCAGAGTGCATCCCGTAGTCCGGATTTTCGCTCAATCCGCCGGGAAACGGCAGTATCGAACACCTTCTCCGCACCCCAGACTTCGACGTTACTTTTCGCCCTGGTTAAACCGGTATAGATCAATTCCCGCGTCAGCGCTTCGCTGTCATGGCCGGGAAGAAGCATCAGGACCTTGTCAAACTCTGACCCCTGACTCTTGTGGACCGTCATGGCATAGACCGTTTCGTGGGCCGGTAAACGTACCGGAGAAATACTCCTGACTCCACCTTCGGAAGCAGGAAACCAGACACGCAGAGTATCGCCGCTTTCCGGATCGGGGAGGACAATACCAACGTCGCCATTGAACAGCTTCAGATGATAATCATTGACCGTTATCATCACCGGTCTCCCTGGATACCAGCGGCTGTGAGTATCTATAAGCCCCTTACTGGCAAGAATCTCCTCAACGAGAGCATTAATTCCTGAGACCCCGTACGCCCCCTGACGCAGGGCACAGAGGATCCTGAAGCTGTCGAACCGCTGCAGCGCTTCTGCAGGTGACTCGGAGGCAAGGTAAGCACCATAGCCGGCAACAACCAGTGTAACGAGAGACCTCTTCAGACTGTCGGCCGCGGGGATGTCATGCCAGCTATTGTCTGCCTTGAGAAGGTCGATGGCGCTTACCCCTTCGCCGGCGTTAACTGCCCGGGCAACCGCACCGATGCCGCTGTCCGCGGCAAAGCGGTAGTTCCTTTTCAGGACAACCAGAGAGTCAGCCAGGGGGGACGCATCCGTGACAGAAGGATCGGCAGCAATCTTCTCGCCGGCAACCCTGGCGACATACTCAACGAATCCGGCAGAAAACGGCTCCTGCCTGCCGCCGCCGCATATATCGCCGAGGACGGCGCCCGCTTCGACAGAAGCCAGCTGGTCCCTGTCCCCAAGGAGGATAAGCCGTGCGTCAGACTTGAGGGCCACGGCAAGTTTGGCCATGAGGGGCAGCGCCACCATGGAGGCCTCATCAACAATGACCACGTCGTGGGGGAGCAGATTATCCTCCCCGTGGCGGAAACGCACCGAGTCTTTACGCACGCCGAGCAGACGATGGATTGTCGTCACCTCTTCGGGAATGAGGCCCTTGACCTCTGCGCTGCAATCAAGCTTTTCCTTCATAAGGCGGATCGATTCCTTGAGTCGTGCCGCCGACTTGCCGGTCGGCGCAGCCAGGGCGACCCGCAGGGTTCCCCCTTTTGCCTGTTCCAGGAGCAGGGCGATAATCTTCACCACGGTTGAGGTCTTGCCCGTCCCCGGCCCGCCGGATATGACGCTGAAACCTTTGCGCACTGCCGCCACCGCGGCAATCTTCTGCCAGTCGATCCCCTCACCTCCGCTGAAGGGGAAAAGCCTGGTAACCCCCTCTGAAAGGAGCGCCTCATCGATGGCGAGCGCTGCAGCCCCGGCCTTCGCACGAATGGTACACGCCAGATTCCGCTCATACTGCCAGTAGCGGTAGAGATAGAGCCGGCCATCACCATCGAGTATCAACGGCTTGAAACTGCCGGGCGCACCGATCACCCCTGTTCCGGAAAGCTCCGCCAGCAGTTCGCCGATCTCAGGAAGACGCAGTTCAACGCCATCAACCAGGATGTCCGTGCCTGCGATGTCTGCCAGGTTCAGGCAGATGTTGCCGTTACCCACAGAATTACTTGCCAGGGATACGGCCTGTGTCAGCAAGGGGGGCGCATCGCCCGCCTCGCGGCGGATGAATTTGGCAAAATGGCGGTCAATGGCTGTCAGTACGAAAGAAGTTGTCACCGCCCTACCCCCCTGCCTTGATCAGGCATGCTGTCAGTTCGTTGATCATCTCTGCAGGAGGTGTATCACGGAAGACACCGAACTCCTCACCCCGCTCAGGGCTCACCCCGCGAAGAAAGACGTAGATAGCGCCGCCGAAGTGGCTGGCATAGTCATACCCCTTAACCCTCAAGCCGAGGTACCTGTTGAGTGCCACTGTGTAGAGAAGATACTGCAGCGGATAGAGATGTTGCATCATTGCCGCCTTCAAAGCCTCAATGCCATAGTCCTCAATCCGGTAGCCGAGGTGGTTCGACTTCCAGTCAAGCAGGTAGAACCGGCCCTTGTGTTCGAAGACCATGTCCATGAAACCCCTGACCATCCCCTCGGCAGGCCTGAACTTCAGTCCCTGACAGAGAGCCGGGATATCCATTGCCACATGGGTACCGCTCCACTGGCGCAGACACTCTCTCAGGATGGGTGCCGAGACGAATTTGAGGGGAAAAAAGAATTCCAGCTCTGCAAGCCAGCACCCTTGTTTGAGATCGGTCAAAGAGAATGGCCCTTCCGGTGAACTGAGTGGAGTCGCAATGACGTTATTGACAAGGGACGTTATGCACGGTTCCCACTCCCGGGCATAACCGTAGCGTTCAAGGCCCTTGCCCACCAGACTACTCACTTTTTCGGACTGAGCTGCCGGGAAATCGAGCTCCTCGAAGAGACTGTGGAGGAAAATCCCCGCTTGAGCGCCCCGGGGAAAGGTGAAAATGTTCATACCCGCCGGCTTTTCTTCCATCAGCATAGACGCGGAAACAATCGTCTCGCCGACCGCCGCGTCCCGGTCCGGCAGCTCGATTGATTCGTCGCCAGGTGCTGCAAAAGACGTGAAGCTGGCAACGCGCCAGTCGCTGCTGATCTTCCCTGAAAATACCCTGGCGGCAAAGGGGACGCCGTCATCTCTCATGGGCGTGTATGAACCGGCATCATTGGAATCCGGCATTTCTGCAACTGCAATGGCCCCTTCCCCTTTTTCGGCAAGAGCGAGCAGCTGCTCTGCCATCTGTTCCCGTGACAGTTTGCCGACTTCCTGTTTTAGAGAATCGATCACTTCGCCCGAGCTCTTCACCGCTTCCGAGGCATGGAACAGATAGGCAAGCGGTGATGTTTCGGGTTCATTAACCCCTTTTTTGCCGACAACTTTCCCGCCTAGCAGATAACAGCGGAATTTCGCCCGTGTCAGTGCAACATAGAGAAGCCTGAGACTTTCAGCCAGAGACTCCTTTTGTGCAAGCCCACGGTGCAACTCGTAGTCAGCGGAGCCGAAGTCCTTCACCATGCTGAATTTGTCATGGAATGTGACCACTTCTCCGCTCCCCTTGATTCCTCCCCACATGAACGGGCAGAAGACCACTGGATACTCAAGCCCCTTGCTGACATGAACCGTCACGATCTTCACCATCTTCTCGTCGGTCTCCAGACGAATCTGGTTTTCCTCTGCCTTCTCGCCGCTGGTAACCCTCTCGCCAAACCAGGTAAGGAGCCCCTCAAGCCCGAGTCCTTTTTCGTGGGCTGCCTGGTGGATCACCTCGAAGCAGTGCAGCACGTTCGTCAGCCTGCGTTCCCCGTCGGGCCGGCACAACAGTCGACCTCTCACCTTCTCCCGGGCCAGCAGTGCGCGGGACATTACCATGAAACCACTTTCCAGCCAGAGATGGTTATAGTCGCGGAATTTGCCCAGGCACTCCTCCCAGCCCTGTTCATCCTCGAGGAGATCTGCTATGTCGTTGCCCGACATACCGAGGAGATCGGTCACCAGGGCAGCGCGGACCTTTGCCTCGCTCCCCGGGTCGCCAAGAGCGCCAAGTAAGGTGCAGACCTCACCTGCCTCGTCTGTGGTGAAAATGCTTTTGTCACTACGCATGACACTCGGGATGCCGAACCCCCTCAGGGCTTCCTGTATGGCGCCTGCCTGACGGTGGCTGCGAACGATAACAGCAATATCGCCGGGGAGAAGAGGTCTGTCGCCGACAAGAGCCTTGCCGCTGAGCCCGTCCTGCAGCAGTCGGGAAATTTCCGCGGCAATAGCCGGAGGAATGGCAACAGTGGCCTTGCCAATGTTGAGCGGGCCACCTTTCTCATCCGTCGGCAAACACCAAAGCTGCAGTGGCGAGCTGTCGCGTTCCGGGCAGACGAACTGCCCCTCACCCTCTTTTTTCCCGGACTTGACTGGATGGTAGGAGATAGCGTCGAATACAAATGGCCGCGCCCCGTTACCGAATACCATGTTGAAGGCGGTGAGAAGCTCGGGAGTGGAGCGCCAGTTGTCAGTCAGGGTGAAGCGACGCTCCTCTTCAACGTCTGCCGCAGCCTCCAGGTAGGCAAATATATCGGCACCCCTGAAGGCGTAGATGGCCTGCTTTGGGTCGCCGATGAGGAAGAGAGGGCACGTCGTATCAGTATAGACCTTGCGGAAAATCTCAAACTGGACCGGATCCGTATCCTGGAACTCGTCAATCAGTGCCGCCCGGTATTTGCCATTCAGGCTCGCTGCCAGTGCCCGGCCGGATTCACTGCAAAGCGCCGCATAAAGGTCGCTGAGAAGATCATCGAAAAAACGGATATTCATCTCCCTCTTCCGCGAAGGCAGCCGCTGCCGCGCAAATTCCACAAGCTCCCAACGCAGGGCGAGAAAGCGCTCTTCAACGCTTGTACAGAGATCTTCACACAGATCGAAAAAGGTATGCTCCGGTGCGGTTCCAGTCGGCTTTTTCCCTCGGACGATGCCAGCGGTGCTGAACCTGTGGAAACCGGGAAAGAGGGCAAAAGGATTGTCGTTGGCATGGAAACTGTCCATACTCTCGAAATGCTCGACCAGCTCATCAGGGTGATAGTTACCTGCAGCCCGACTCAGTCCCTTGTCATTGGTAAGGATATCAATGATCTCCTCACGGCTGGCAAACCACTCCTCTCGGACGCCGGCAAAAACGCTACGGCACCTCTCTTCGATTGCCACTATCTCACTCGCGCTGAAACGCGGCATGACCTCCAGTTTCGGGTTAGTCAGCATCCCCTGTAGAAAACCTAGGAGATAGTCGGGAGAGAAGTTTTTGTGCAGGGCGTAGAGGAGAAGGGGCGCCGGCTCGGAGAAGAAGTGGACCCGCCAGAAATCGTCCACCACCTCCTTCAACAGTGCGGACTGATCGGTGACAAGAGCTGTGTCGTAGAGAGATCCGCTCTCGAAGGCATTGTCCTGGAGAGCCCGCAGGCAGAAGCCATGGATGGTAAAGATGGAGGCGGTGTCGAAGGAGGTGAGTGCACGCTCGAGATTGTCACGTGCCGCGGCCAGTCCAGGACCATTGCCGTTACTGTTTGCGTACAGGCCGAGAAGAAAGGCGTCATCCGTGGCAGTGCCTGAAAAGACCTCGAGAGCCTCTCTGATTCTGCTGCGAATTCTGCCGCGCAGTTCCTTGGTCGCGGCCTCGGTATATGTTACCACGAGGATCTGTTCGGGAGTCAGCCCCTGTTCCACCAATATGCGTAGGTAGAGGCAGGCTATGGCGTAGGTCTTCCCCGTACCGGCGCTCGCCTCTATCAGGTTCCGCCCGGACAGCTCTATCTGCAGATGGTTAAGTTCATTCATATCGGTTCCTATGCCAGATGGCGGAGAAGCGGTTCAAGCAGGGTGCGGGAAACCCGCTCGAAGTCATCATTGAAAGGGTCCATCTGGCCAAAACAGAGCCAGTAATAGGGGTCATCTCCTTCACCGGGTGTATTGTATCCCTCTTCCCATCTCGTACGGGCCCGCTCCAATTTCCACTCGAGCTTCCTGGCGTACTCCAGGGACGAGGCCGGGAAAAACCTCAGCGGCATGGTAAGCCCTTCCCAGTAAAGGTCGAGTACCGTCTGCAGTATGTTCGCTACATTTTCCACCGGTTTGTAGCTGATGGAGGTATCTGTCATCAGCAGCAGGGTCTCACGGGGATATCCTTCCTGCCAGGCTGCGTTTAGGACAACGTGCTCCAGCCAGGAGCGTATCCTGTCCTTCGCCTTCATTTTCGCGCAGCGGTAGCGAATCATCCGCTCTGTCCAAATGCGGTCAAGCCTGCCGGTCAGATGGTATTCTCCCTGTTGTATATCGAAATCGAGGGGCGAAAGGGTAGACTGGCCGGCGAGCTTTTCCTGTACGGTGTCGGCGAAATCGGTAACCTCACCTACTGCCGTAGCAAACAGCTTTTCTCCATGCAGGGATGGCGGCAGAATCCCCCGGCACCTGGCGATGGCAAAGAGACTGCCGACATCCCCCCCGCCGAGACTGATCTCCAGGAGTTCCTGTTTGATGCCATACGCTTCCAGCCCATCCAATGAAAAAGGCTCCCGTTCCTCGAGCGGTGTCGCGGCATCTTCGAGGCGGATTCCCAGCCTGTTTTCCAGAAGAAACCGGCACGGGTTGTCAAAAAAGCGCAGGAGTTTTGCCAGGGGGACATCCTTCCACTCCACAGAGGGAACCGCGATTGGCGCAGAGAGAAACTCGCGCGGCTGCCACGGGTTGTCGCGCCTATCGAGAAGCGCCGCGCAATTTTCGGCTGAATAACTGAAAAGAGGCGACCTGGCATCGAAATAATCGCGACTGAACGCCTGAAGGCGGTGCCTGGTGACCAGTCGGGTCTCCATGTTGGATTCATCCCCCGGGGTGAACACCCTTTCGATAGCATCTAGGAGCTCACTCACCAGAACCGATGGCGGGATTTCGCTGTTGTCCTTGATACTCTGGCCGACATAGCTGAGGTAGAAGCAGTCACGCGCCGACAGGAGCGCCTCGAGAAAAAGGTAGCGGTCTTCGTCGCGCAGAGAGCGGTCACCGCTGCGGGGGTTGCGGGCTATCAGGTCGAATCCCGGGGAACGGCTCTGCCGGGGGAAGGCGCCGTCGTTCATGCCGATGAGGGCAACGACACGAAAGGGAATGCTCCGCATGGGAAGCATGGCGCAGAACGTCACCCCTCCCGTCATGAAGCCTGACCCCTTCTCCTCCTTGTCGAGACGAGATTCAATCCAGGAACGGATCACATCAAGCTCAACTTTCTCGCTGAAAGCGGCCGCATTCTGCAATTCAGCAAGCTGCTCCACCACACCGGTAACGGCAGCCAGTTCGTGGGCCGAGTTGTCATCAACCGCAACAAACTCTGCCAGCAGGGTACGCAGCAGATCCCGCCACTCCGCAAGGGTCCGTGATCTTGAAATCTGTTCCGAAAAGTCCGCAACCCGCTCGATGAAATCGGTAATTTTCCCCAAAGTGCGCGGGCCATCCCCTTCCATCTCGTCGTACGGAAGGATGTTGTTAAAGAGAAGATTTCCCTCGTCAGGCATGGCATAACCGAGGAAGAGCCGGTCAAGACCGGCACGCCAGGAGTTCTCCCGGTAACCGGGAAGGCCGAACCGTTCCCGGTCCCGCTCATCCATTCCCCAGCGAACCCGGGTTTCTTCGAGCCAGCGGCGAACGGTATCAAGTTCATCATCACCCAGGTCGAAACGTCGGCTGACCGGGACGCTTGCAAGGATGTCGAGCAACTGGGGGACGGTCAGTCGGCTACTGGAAAGGGCAAGGAGTTTCAGGAGGACTGCTGCTATCTCCCCCTCGCAGCTGATGCTGCGGTCGGCGATAGAATAAGGGATTTTTTTACCTGCATCCTGCCCCCCCTCAAAGACCGTTGTGATGTAGGGGGCGTAGGTCTCGATATCGGGAGTCATGACGACGATATCCCGGGGGTACAGCCCCTTTTCCCGCTCAAGGAGGTCAAGGAGGTTGTCGTGAAGAACCTCGATTTCTCGCATGGGGCTGTGACAGCTATGAATCTGCACCGAACGATCGCCAGATGAGATCAGCCTCTTCTCACTGGCATCACCCGACCCGGAGAGATTGAGGATGTCGGACTGGATAGCAGTAAGCAGGACCTCTTCTCCAGGATCCCCGTATAACTCCAGATCGATAACCGCAGCGCTACCGATACTGACGACTGTGTTGGAAAAGTCCCGGGCGACTTTTCCCAGAGATGCAAGCAGAGGGTTGCCTTCCACCCGGTAGTCCCGATCCTTCGGACCGAGTCGCGTCATCTCCCTGACAGAAACGATGTCACCCCAGTATTCACGACAGGGGCTGAGGAGAAACAGGTTGACCTCAGTACGCTCAGCAACCTCCGCAAGGATATCCATATGGTACTGGGGAAGATAGGAAATGCCGAAAACAGTGATCCTTTCAGGCAGGTTCTCCTCTCCCCGCTGACGTTCATTCAGCAGGCGGCTGAAATCAAGCTTGAGGCGGGCACGATGCTGCCCGCCACCGCAAGTGGTAAGTTCACGCCAGAGGATCTCCTGCCAATCTCCTCCATTGCTCTTCTCCCACTCCAGGAGCATTTCGGGGCGGAAGAGGGTATATTGGTCGAAGGTGTCGGCGATCTTGCCGGCAAGCTGAAACCGCTTGAGACCATCACTATCCACGGACAGATAATGCCTTAAAGGAGCAAACTCCTCCCTCTCTATGAGCCCCGGCAACAGCCCCACTATTTTCCAACTCATGACGTCGGGAGAGAACGAAGAAACGTCGGGGATGTTCGGTAGTGTATTGCAGAAGAGCTGCCAAACCATCTTGTTGGGGAAGGGATAAGTGCAGTTTGCCCAGACGCCTAACCTGCCAGCCAATTCCATGGCAAGCCAGCGTTGCATCCCTTTGCTTTGCACGACAATTGATTCAGGCGTGAACGGGGACGCAAGAGGCTTAGCAACGACGTCGGCAAGAGCTACGACAAGGTTTTCCATCCGGTTGCTGGTGTAGATTTTCAGGGGCATAAAGGATTCCTAAAGATTAAGTATTTTCTTTTGGCCCGCTACCAGTAGGAAATTCACGAGCAAGCACCAGAAGCCGAATATCTTCGCTGATCTCGTAAAGAGGTATTGAATCCGTTGTCATGGATTTATTGCTGCAAGTGATTCTCAAGCCCGAATTCAGAGCGTTCGAGCTTGATAGCATTCTTTCCATTACGGGTTACGATTATTGACATATTTCCTCCGCAGATGATCAATTATCATGATGTTTATGCAGTATTCTAATCATCATCACATTTGATGCCTCCAACAACTCCTGCAGGGCCGCCAAAACACATTTTTTATTTCACAGAGTAGGCTCCACCGGCATATACAGCGATCTCGTCGCATGACATGATCTCTTGATCTACGGCTCGTTCACTGCAGGCATTCAATAGCTCTAGACAGTTCATTTCTCTTTCTAAATCACTATGTCTGACTCCGACCTGTCTGTGTTTTGCAGCCGCTTGCACATAAGCATGTGATTGGGCTGGATCACATACTGCTTTTAACATAGGCTCGTATAAAGAGCTTAATGTGAGCTGAGGAATTACTTTATTTAACCGTTGAAATATCCGGATTCCTTCCACATCAAGATCACCCCAAAAGGAAATATTCTTGTGCCTGAGCATCTCTTGCACTGAAGGTGGAGATCCGGCACAGATAGCACCTATCAAAGACGTTTTATATTCCAGTAGCGAGACGAGTTGGCTGCCAAAATCGTCACCGTGACGTGATAACCCATATCCGAAAGTCACCAGAAAAGCTGTCTTTTCTGTAGCAGTAGATTCAAGAGCTTTCCAGAAAGCATGCGGGTTTTCTATAAGGACCACGTTTTTAGGTGAAGACGGCCCAGCGATGAGGACCACAGGGGGCGCCCCGGTAAATAAGCTGGTATCTATGCCAAACATCCTTAAGGCCTTATTGGGAAGGGAATCAAGTATTTTGGATGAGCCTAGAAGATATTTGGCACTTATTATAAAGGACGGTGCCCGAAGCAAGGTGTGTTGATCAGCTCTAAGTTTAATCAAACCCCTGAGAAGCAAAACCATATCATTATAGGAAAAGTCGTAGACGGTAGTGTGCGCAGGAAGTAGCGCCGATATTTCCTTTTCATCTAAGCCGACTTCTCTCATTGCACTTGACCAGAAAGTAAGTGAAGGAGGTGTAGGAGTAGACGGACGTTCTGTTAGAGGAATCACCGTCCCCGTCGGAATACCATTTGCGTACACCCCACTCATCCATTGTGATTGAGCCAGTGAAGCAAGGGCGCCCTGAACAGCTAATGTATCCAATGATGTTTCCTTGGAAAGTCTGACTATTAACCCCTTGCCCTGCAAAAAAGTTTTGTTGCCGAGTAATTTCCAAAATGCGACTTTTACCAGTTCCTTTATCTGTTGTTGATCAATCACGTTGCCGTCCCTGGCTGTTGCGGCAGCTCAATTTTGTGAAGACGCAATAATTCCATCGCCCCCAGGTTTGACCCTTTCTCAGCTGGATCAACAGGCTTGCCATTTTCGACATACATGTAACGGTCACTTATCTCTCTTCCCGTCAGTAGGGTCGGGAAATACTTGAAGTTGTGCTTGAAGTTGTAGTCGGGGTCGTGGCCCGTGACGATAAGCTGAAACCGGCCATGTGTGCGAGATATCCCTTTGAGAACATCCTCTATCAGTGCGCGGTCTGAAAGATGGGAAAAGGCGCCATCAATGAATACAAACTGTGAATCGATATGGCGGAGCTTCTTTGCGTTAATCACTGTGCGTACGCCAAACTTGCTTCCGGATACGGTCTTGCGTTGCCGTTCCCGTTCGGAAACAAAGTCAGCCAACTTCACTATCCACAACAGTGTCATTGCGACGCCCTGGCCGGAACTGGCCATCTCTTTTTCAAGTAAGAGCGGTTTTTCACTGATTGAGGGGATACACACCCTGATAGACGGATTGAGGAGAATCCTCTGGTAAAACTTGTTGCGGATCTCACGCCTGAAGTTTTTAGAGGTCTCTTTGCGAGAGTCACTGTCAGCAGATTTGCGCTGGTGATTCTCAAAATCATCAATGTCATTGACGATCTCCCCCATTACCGCCTGAACGTCATCAGACTGCATAACTTCGCCGCTGATAATGAAACCGGCATGGGTTACTTTTCCGCTCAAACTGTCATTCTGCGGAGCGAACACACTTTTCATCAATTTGAAGTAGGTCGGCAGCCGCTGGGTAAACTCGCACAGCCACCCGGCCATCCCCTCCCACTCAAGGTCAAGCTGCTCTCTGGCTGTTTCATTGGCCACCATATCCATATCATAATCAGTTTGAATGGCATCAAGAATGATTTTGATCCGAGAGGGGTCAGTCCTGGCTTGTGCAAGAAGGTGTTTTAGATTCTCGCTCATTTGCAATGAAGGATCATCGGCGACTCGCTTAAACTCACTGTTAAAACGTTCGCTTGCAGAGTAATAAGCTCTTTCGGCATTGGTGAGACTTGAGACACCGTCAGCGAGTACATTTCCGAAGTCTTCTATTTCGTCATTGAGTTTGATTAACCTCTTGATGAGTTCATTTTCTGTTGTTGAAGCCCTGATATAACCAACGTCAGAGTAAATACTGTGCCTGTCCATACGATTTTGTTCAGTGTCTGCAGATAACTCATAATTTCGGTACTTGCGATATAACTTGATCAGTTTATTCGACAGGATATCAATTTTAAAAACCTGCGGCTGTACTTTATTGAAATTCTGCTCAGATAAACCGATTTCAGCAATGAGCTGCTGTTTTTGGGCATCCAGTTCGGGGATTAATGCCGATATTTCATCGAGTCGCTGCTCAATTTTGATCGGCCGCTCCAACCCGGAAGCGATAAACTTTTGGGCAAGATCAAAGCTAAATCCACTGCGGGAACGTGCTTTATCGACCTGTTCTGTCAGTCTAGTTCGTTGGTTGGGATAATCTTGCATGAACTCAATGCCATATTCCTTGCTTTCGAGGAATACAAGAACTCGCTTGATAATCGGTTCCAGCGCACTTTTCTCTACACTCGATTTCCGCAATGTTTCAGAAGCTTCCTCCATTTTTTGATTCAATACTTCAATGGTCTCAGCGATTGATTGTTCATCGTTTAAAGTGGTTGAATATGTTTTACTTGCCAGTTCATGTTCGGTGAGGAGGGTATCCAGGCTCTTGTCACCAAGAGCTTTCCTGTAAGCTATTTCTCCTCTTATGGCTTCCATGGCATTTTCGGAAGCTCTCTCCTCCAATCGGGTAAGGCTCGTTATAACGAAGTCCAGATCTGCCCTAAGACGACCGCTTTTCTCAACTGCTCCGACATCCAGTGCGTGTTGAGCACGGCCAGCAAGTTGTGCAACAGGAGTATTTGATGAGAGCCTTGATTTGATCTTACCTAACAGATTCAACCGGGTTTTAAGCTGTTCTATCTTCAACGAGATCTTTTCTTTTTCTCTCTCGACAAGAGATGGATCAAGAAGGCAGTCGACCGCCCGTGTCCGGATGCCCACAAACAGACTTCGTGCCAGATCATCTTGAAACGAGATCGAAGTTGAACCGCAGAATTCGGTAAGGTCTTCAGCTACAAAAACAGGGAACTCGAAGTTGTTGTCAGCGAGGTTACGGGCAGCTATCGCCGCTTGTCCGGCATCGGGCAGAACAGGTGCATGCAATAGTCCTGAGAAGAGGGAGAGGACCGTTGTTTTCCTATCTGTCTTCAGATCCATTTGTTCTATTGCCTGGTACAGAGGGACGCTGGGGACACCAATCTTTTCCGTTACTGCGCGGAAATAACTGTTCGGGGCTATGGAAAACCGATTCAGGTTTTCCAAGCTGATAGCCTCTTCTTTTAGTGACGACTCTAGGGACTGGATACGTGCTAAAGCGCTCTCGTATACTTTTGTGCGTTGCTTCAACCATTCAGAGGGGATTCTATCGGTCCCAAATCGTTCCTGGAAGTCAAGGAGATCTTTAAGTGCATCAGAAAGACGCGCCAGTTCAGTTTCAATTCCGGCTTTCTCTTTTTTTGCCGCAGATAGCTCGCTGGTTACCTTTTGGATGAGGCCGTGCGGTGATTCCCCTGGGAATAGATCAGCGAAGGTTTCAGCTTTAGATGTGTTTGACTCGACTTCTTTTACTCTGGCAGAAAGCTGGGCAAGGCTCTCCCGAGCCGAGCCAACAGCACCCTTGATGCTTTTGGCTTTGGCAGAGGACTCGTCGCGTTGTTCTTTGATCGCATTAAGCTCTATCCGGGCATTCTTCTCAGTCTGCTGTAAACGCTCGAGAACATCCGGTAGGGTATCGCTTCCATACTTGGCATCAAGAGTCTGCCAGTCGGAGTAAACAGCTTCCTGTTTTGCCACCATCTCTTTATGCAGGTCCAATGCTTTCTCTGAACTCGACAACTCCGATGCAGCTACATGGCCGGTTCTTTCCGGGGAAGCCAGTTCCTCGGGCGTAAAAAAGCCACTTTTGCTCATGCGCTGATATTCAGCCTGCTGTGCTCCAGCCTGCTGACGTTCTTCTATGAGATCCACCTTTTCATTCGAAAGGGTTGTCATGGTGACAAGCAGCTCATCACGCTTGGCAGTTTTAAGGGCGCGGTCTTTGATGAGGGTATTCAGTTGGAGACGAGCCGGGTTGGTGTCGGCATTGGCAGCCCACTCGAAAGCCTCTCTGACGGCGCTTATTGCCTTTTCAGTATCCCATTCAGGAAGGTATTTATCTGAGAGGGATAAAAGTGTTGTAGCCCCGTCCAGATCGTAGAACTTTGTTGCAGAGCCGCCGCCTTGTTTACGTTCTGCATGTAATTCACCACGGTCGCATGTAATTTCAAGCAGTTGTGATTTCTCCACCTCTGCAGCAGCGATTTTTTGTCTGAGTGCTCTCTCGTTGATCCTTTTTGGCTCCTCTCCGGTCAACAATGCAAACGCCCGATCCGGCATATTCGGCTTACCCTCACTCAAAACGAGGTAGTTTGCCAACTCAGGGACATCGTCAGATGGTCGTAGGGGAAGCCCAGGGATCGGTTTATCAATGACAATGTTGCGGAGTACGGACAATTCGGCAGCAAGAGCTGAGCTGCAGGTTTGATGGTCTGCGTGGAACCTGGTGATTTCTTCGGCCGCCGTATTGAGCCGTTGTAGTTCGCCAAGCACTCTTTTAGTTTGTTCGAGCTGGCGCCGGCGCTGTTCGCTGAACACCTTCGCATGGACAACTTTGCGAGCTTTTTCGTGGATCGTGTCCTCTAT
>JBGQLM010000055.1:0-25183 GCA_041500085.1 Geobacteraceae bacterium | reverse complement strand
TCAGCAACAGGCAGAGGCTCCACGGCTCTTGTTGCCGAGCAGCGTTACAGCTACTCCCGGATGCTTGCTCACAATTTTGTGGACCTTGCAGTTCTCGACGAACTCCAGCAGCTCCCCTCTCTGCCGCTCGTTCAGGGTCACTTCCCCGAGGTCGATCCGGACCTGGATTTCCGCCATACTGGCCGTTTCCTTGGCTACTCCGGCCTCTGCGCCGATGGAGAAGCCGCTGTTTTTGATCTGCTGGTCGATCAGGAAATCCCTGACATAATGCCCCATGCAACTGCAGAGGCTGGCCAGCAGCGTATCAACCGGGTTTGCGCCATTGCCGTTCGTATCGAGCTCGAAGCTGGCGTGCCGCGTGGTTGCGTAGTATTTCGTGTCTCCCCTGTTCTCAACCGATGCCTTGTACATAATTGCCTCCTTGTAAATCGATAGCGTGCTTTCAATTTAGAATTTTTATTCCGTAAAAAACAGACGCAGTAGGGAAGATAGTTTCAGGTAGCAGATGCAGAATATCCGAACTGTTACCATTGATTTTGTATATAATTGTATCTGTATCAAGAGCCTGAATGGAGTAAAGTGTACCTGTGAGGAGTGAAAGGAGCTGCCATGGAAACCAGCGTGCAGAGGGAAAGCGGGAGGATACTGCTCTACGAAGAGATTGCCGCCAGAATCGGCGGGATGATCGACAACGGCACCTACCGGGCCGGGGACCGGGTGCCGTCCATCAGGGACCTGAGCAAAAAGATGCGGGTCAGCGCCAACACGGTCATGGAGGCGTATGCCAATCTGGAAAACATCGGCAGGCTGGAAGCGCGGCCCCAGTCCGGTTATTACGTAAGGTCAGCGATCCCGGAACCGAGAGAAATACCGGCAAAGAAGATCGCGGCGGAAAAGGTTGCACCGCGGCCGGTTATCGAGAATGACATAACCCTGCAGGTGATGCGTAGTATCACCAATCCGACGCTGGTGCCGCTCAGCGGCGCCCTCCCCAATTACGATCTGCTGCCGGCCGACAAGCTCAACCGGATGCTGGCGGCGGAGACGCGGCGCTTTCCCCTCCAATCGGTCTCCTACGCGGCAACCAAAGGGAGCAAGCGCCTCCGGACGCAGATCGCCAAGCGGTCGCTCAACTTCGGCTGCTCGCTGTCTGCCGACGACATCGTCATCACCTCCGGCTGCGTCGAAGCCATTACCCTGTCGCTGCAGGCGGTCTGCCGCCCCGGAGACACCGTGGCAATCGGCTCGCCGGTCTACTACACCTTTCTCAACTCCATCCGCTGGATGGGGCTGAACGTCCTGGAGATCCCCTCGACCCCCAAAGAGGGGATGAGCATCGAGGTGTTGAGCTATGCCCTCAAAAACACTCCGGTCCATGCCTGCCTCGCCATCTCCAATTTCAACAATCCCCTCGGCAGTCTCATGTCAGACGAAAAGAAACGGGAGCTGGTAAAACTGCTGGCCCGGCATGACATCCCCCTGATCGAGGACGACGTGTACGGTGATCTGGCATTCGGCGCTACCCGCCCTACGACGCTGAAGACCTATGATGAAAAGGGGCTGGTGCTCTACTGCTCTTCCTTCTCCAAAACGCTGGCCCCCGGCTACCGGGTCGGCTGGATCGCCCCGGGCCGGTTCCGGTCGCAGATCATCCAGCTGAAAGCCCTGTTCAATATCGCCACTGCTTCGCCGACCCAGCTGGCCATTGCCGAATTCCTCAATAGCGGCGGCTATGATCACCATCTGCGAACGATCCGGCGCATTTACTCCCGGCAGGTCGATCAGGTCCGGGATGCGGTCGGGCGGCATTTCCCTCTTGGTACACGGGTGAGCAGGCCCGAGGGCGGCTTTGTCCTCTGGGTTGAACTTCCGGAGGAGATCGACTCCATGAAGCTCTATGAAGCCGCCCGGAATGAGGGGATCAGCATCGCTCCCGGCCGGATCTTTACCCTGGGGGACAAGTACGGCAACTGCCTGCGGCTGAATGCCGCACTCTGGTCGGAGCGGATCGAACAGGGGTTGGAGACTTTGGGCGGGTTGGCGGAGCGGCTGGGATAAGGAAGAAGTAGCGGAGGTCAGACCTGGCAGCGAGGACAGAAGACCGTGCTCCGGTTGCCGAGCCTGATCTCCTCCAGTGCTCCGTTACAGCGGCTGCAGCTCCCCTTGCCCCGTCCGTACACGGCGAACTCCAGCGGGTGATAGTCGACTGAATCTTCCGCCACCCGGTAGGTGCTCCCCTGTTGTATCGACTCCTGCAGCACTTCGCGGACAGCTACGGCAAGTCGCCCGCACTCCGGCAAGGAAAGCGAAGAGGCGTGCCGGTCGGGACGAATGCCGGCGCGAAACAGAGCTTCGTTGGCGTAGATGTTGCCGACCCCGGCCACCATGGCCGAGTCCATGAGCAGCTGTTTCACCGCGACCCGACGCGACCGGCTCACTCTGAAAAGATAATCGCCGTCAAAAAAAGCGGTCAGGGGCTCCGGGCCGATCCGGGCCAGGAGCGGATGACCGGCAGGGTTGTCCGTGGTCCAGAGCACGGTGCCGAATTTTCGCGGGTCGTGGAAGCGGAGCACCGAACCGCCGGTAAAGACGATATCGAGATGATCATGCTTTCCGGGCATCGGCGGTTCCGGAAGAAAATGAAGAAAACCGGTCATCCCCAGATGCACGATCAGCCATCCACCTTCACAGTCGAACAGCAGGTACTTGCCCCGCCGCTCCACGCTACGGATAGTCCGCCCGGTCAGGACCGTTGACAACTCTACGGGAACCGGCAGGCGGAGCTTCGGCGTCCGGACCTCGACCCGTTCGATCCTTCTGCCCACCAGCTCCCGCTCCAGCCTGCGCCTGGTAAGTTCCACCTCTGGTAGTTCCGGCAATTATTTCTCCCCTGTTCCTGCTGCAAGCTGTGCGGCCAGAGACCGGATATGCCGGTCGTCAGTCCCGCAGCAGCCGCCCAGAATCTTCATTCCCAGTTCCCGGCGCAGCCCGGCGACCGACAGGCCGAAGCTTGCCGGATCTTCCTCCACCAGGTTGGTGCTGTCGTTGAGATCTTCGGGGCTGAGCGCGGCAGTATTCGCAAACAGGCCGATGATCCGCTGCCGGACCAAAGGCGAAGAGTTGACTTCGTGCTGCAGCGCCGCCCTGGCAAAGGAAGCGTGGGTACAGTTGATCATATAGGCCAGAGGCCGTGGAGTCGCGGCGGCGTCGATGGCAACGATGGCATCTTTCAAAGGCGTACCATCCAGCAGAGTCCCTCCGGGGCGAACGACGAAACTGAGTACGTATGGCTTAGCGGTATCGGCCAGAGCCAGAGCAAGGCCGGTTGCCTCGCTGAGGGCCGGAAGAGTGGCGGCGAGGAGGAAATCGACCCCGGCTTCAGCCAGTTTCCCGGCCTGCCAGGCGTGGAATTCATGTGCCTCGTCGGCAGCCAGCGCTTCGGCAGGAAGGTAGGCATCCCTGCGGCAACTCATCAGGCCGCAGATAACGACTTTCGCCGCGTACCCGCCGTAACTTTTCCGGAGCGCATCCAGAAACCTGACGTTGTCGCCGTTCACATCGACTCCGCTATAACCGGCCGCATCGATTCTTTCCCGGCTCGCCCGCCAGGTCGCAGATGACATCAGGAGCGGCAGACCGAACTCGCGACCTATATCCAGGTACTGCCTGCAGATGCTCTCCAGGGCCGCGCGCTGCGCGTCTTCATAGATAAAAGCCGAATTGACAAGAAGAGGGTCGAGTTCCAGATCGCCACTACGGCGCAGGCGCTCTATGACCGCCCCTTCGCCGAGAATGCAGGGAGAGTTTTCAAGAAATTTTGTGAAAGGGATAGGGTTCACAGACCAGGTTTCCCGGCAATTCGCAGCCTGCTGAAGGAGTGATAAAGCGGCCCGAGGAGGGTGAAGCCGTCGATCAGTTCGCGCTGCAACTCCCTGCCGAAGAGCCGTTGATCGCTCTGCCGGTTGCAGACCAGGTAGACGCTCTTGCGCTGGTGCCAGGAGCGAAGGTGCTCGGGGACGGCCGGGTTGATGAGCCGCTTGTACTGTTCCCCTCCGACCTCGAACCGGTCCTGCCTGTCCAGGAAAGCGATCATCTCCTCGAACTCGTACGGTTTCCGTTCGATCAGCTGCCGCAGCCGGTCCATGGTCTCTTTCGAGGCGGCGTAAAAACCCATGCCATAGCGCCAGCTCTCCGCGCCCAGCTCGAAGAAAAAGGCCGGGGCGTCCTGCCACTCTGAAAGCGGCTTTTTGAAGGTAAGCCAGAGGGTCGTCTTGTAGGGGGACTTGTCGCGGGAGAAGCGGGTATCGCGATGGATGCGGGAGATCACCCGTGCCGGTGCGGTGACAAAATCCGGGTCGATGGAGAGCATGAGCGGAGTCAGCCCGGCGGTCAGGGCGCGCAAGGGTGCCAGCAGCTGCTGCTCGTAGTCGCTGCGGTGCTCTTCGAACCAGACCTTGCCGTTATTCTCCTTGAGGTCGCGCAGGAAAGCGAGCGACTCCGGGACAAAACCGGTGAACGTCCCTGAACTGTGATTCATAGCGCGCCTCCCAACAGGACCATGTTCATTTCGCAGGCCTCCTCCCGCAATTTCTTCCAGGGTCGGTACTCGGCGGAATCGTACCAGCTCTGGAACTGCTCCCTGCTCGGCCATTCATGGATCACCAGCAGTCGGGGCGCCCAATTGCCGGTCACAACTTCCGGATCGAACCCACGCCCCAGGATCTTGCCCCCGTACTGCACGATTGTCGGCAGGTGCCCGGCCACGTACTCCTTCAGCTTCTCCTGATCCTTCACGGTGACATCGATGACCGCGTAAAGTGCCATTATGTTCCCTCACAGTTATTTCGCATTCGCCCTACTCCCGGCCCGGCGGTTTTTGCCGTACTTCCTTGCCGGCTGTCCATCCGGCGCTCGCCTCTGGATAGCTGTCGAAGCGCGGAATGTAGGGCTTGATATCGATCAGCGGCGTTCCGTCCAGAACATCGATGCCGCCCACGTGCAGGATGCTCCCCTCGCGGCGCAGCAGCCTGACCACGGAAAGCCCCAGGCCGTTGGGACGGCAGGGGTGGCGGGAAGCGAACACACCGTGCGGCTCATCGTCGAGAAAGGTGGGACGGGAGAGGATCACCTCGCCGGCCCGATCGAAGCGGTAGATAAGGAACAGGTGGGAGAAAGTCTCGATGTCCTTGAGAGCGGGGGCGAATTCGGCAAAGACTTCGACAGTTCCCTGCGCGTCCGGCTGGAAGGCTCCCTGGATTGGAGCTTCCTCCTTGGTCCGGAAGGGGGAATGGATGATGCCGATGGGATGGATGGTTATTTCCATGCTTATTCCCTCTGTGTCTGACGGCAAGGTGCTGAGACTTCTCAGCTATGACATTGGTTGCCTGACAATAGTTTTCCACTTTTCCGGTGCCACTCGGCGCATATCGTTCAAATATATTTCGTGGTGTTTACCAACCCGATGACTACCGTTGTCGTCGATGAACTGGTGCACCTTCTCAATTGTCGGCCCCTCCTCCGAGAAGGGTCCAATATACAGTATTTGAGCAGCTTTTCCCTCCTTGAATGCTTCAAACCTTACCAACGGCAGGGAAACAGGCTTTTTCTTTTTTGCTACTGTTTCCATTGCCTCTTTAACAATTTCCCGCGTAATGAACTCCGGTTGCATAACCATTACGGTCCATTTCCAGGCATCCTTGTCTCCGGTCGTGAATGCCGACATGTCATCAGCCCACCAGAGGGCTTCGAGCGGCAACACGCCATAGTCGACTCCCATTTTCCCTTTTTTGACCATGAACTTCAAAGTATAGGAAACCGAATAAAGGACTTCAATCGCATCACTAAATGATTTCGAGCTGTTCGGATTTCCCTTGCCGTCAACCATGAGGAAATTCATTTCGGGAACATCGACGCGGACAATTTCCTTAACTGAAGGCTGATACAGGTGTTTCAAAGTTTTCTTAAAGTCTATCTTTTCCATAAACCTCCCCTGGATGTGTTTCGCCCGTTGACCGGTCTTGTGGTCCGCTTGGATAATTCTTGACTTCTTGGTTTAGTAGCTATACCATAAATCATGGACAGAACAAAAGCAAGCAAGGAAATCATGGAGCTTTTCATTGGTGCGGTGAGTAAATACAACGCGCTCGAAAAAATCCCGGTCAAGGTCAGTTCGGAACATGACCTTTATCACTCTGAAAGACACATGCTTGATAAGATTGGTGACCATCCGGCGCTGAATGTGACCGATTTTGCCAAGGCTTTGGGTGTGACCAAGGGTGCGGTTTCGCAGGTGGTAAAAAAACTTGAGGGGAAAGGAGTTGTCAGGCGATATAAGAGCGGAACCAATGAAAAAGAGGTTTTTCTTGAACTGACTGAAACCGGCAGGGGAATCTATCTGGATCATAAGAAGACCAATGATAAGACGCTTGAGCCGCTGCTCGATGAATTGAAGAAATACCCTGATGACAAGGTCCAGTTTCTGATAGCAATGTTCAAATGGATTGACGGATTCCTCAATCAGAGCGGGAAGAGGATGAAGGAACACCTGTAAAAGAAACCGCCTCATTTTTTGTCTCACATGTTTAGCTACTAAACCAAAAGAGAGGAGGACAAGATGACTAACGAATCCATAAACAACAATGAGAATGGTAACGTAAAACGGTGGCATGCACATAAGATTGTTGGCAGTTTTTTGTCACTCATGGGATTTTTCTGGTTGTCTCACAAGCTTGGCTGGATGCCGGCTCACGGCTGCTCTTCAATATTCTGGCCGATTGCAGTAATCGCTTTCGGACTTCTCTTGTTTTTTGGAGCTGTTGGTACCTGCAAAAAACATTCTGCGTGAACTCTGTTATCCGGCGGGATGTCTTTATTGAGGCATCCTTTCGGAGCTCGTAGCGATTGAGCACGGGAGGATATATGAGCATAATCGACATGCGCCCACCAAGAATTGCGCTGGCGTTAACGCTTATCGCTGCGGTGCTGCACTGGACTCTCAACATATGGCAAGGTTTGAGTTTTTCATGGCTCCGGGGCGGCGCAATCCTGGTTCTTGCGGGATTCTCCCTGATGATGTGGAGTTGGGGGCTATTCAAAAAAAGGAATATTGCCATTTGCCCCAAGTCTGAAACTGCGAGCCTGATAACCGATGGTCCCTATCGCTTCACGCGCAATCCGATGTATCTCGGGTTCGTGCTCATCCTTGCCGGCCTTGCGCTTGGCGTGGGAACCCCGCCGTTTTACCTGTCGGCAATTGTGTATTTCATGATTATCAATTTCGTATTCTGCCCTTATGAAGAGAGCAAATTGATAAATTCATTCGGCTGCGAATATATTCTGTATATGAGACAAGTTCGGCGGTGGATTTAATAAATATTCACGTCGTATAGTGCGCATTCTCCTGTACGTAACCTTCCGTCAGGTCGCACCCCCAGCCCGTTTCCGAACGGGGACCATTCCCCAGGACAATCTCTATCCGGACTTCGCTCTGTTGCAGAATTGTGGAAATCTCCTGCAAAGGGACTTCATCACGATCCAGTATCGCAGCACCACGGCGGCTTGACAGGGGATGTCGCTCAGTATCCCCCCGAAATCCAAGGTACTGTCCTTTATGCCGATGTTTTTACCAAACCAGGAAAATCCCGGGACTAGTTGTATTCTCGCGTTTATCATTCCCACTCCAACTTCGATTTTTTAATTTAGGCCTGCAGGGGAGGCGAAGAACGATTCAGCGCTGTTCTTTTCTCATCCGTTCATACTCCGAATAATCCAGCGATTCCGGCTTACCGAAGCGTTCGGGAGGTGGGCTCTGCAGATCGTTACGCGTCCTGATTCCTTCATAAAGGCCGTGCCATACATTTTCCCCTGTACAGCCCGAGAAGAGCAGCATCAACAGCATTGTGAGCAACAGCATGACGAAGCGAAACATCGGGGACCTCCTGATCATACATCTATCGCGAAAAACTGCCGGTTGATCCGTTGCCAAGGGCCACAAGATCAGTGGCTGCCATCTCCAGCGTCCGGTCGGCTCGGCCGATACCGCAGTAGACCGTCGGCAGGATCGTCAGCACTTCGTCATCGATGAAAAGGGTAGCGCCCTCTTGCTGCATCAGCGGCGAAACACTGCCAGGCTCAACCCCGAGGAGCTCCCGCACTTCCTCCGGCGAAAGGGGAGACAGGTCGCGGCGGTTCACCCCTACCAGGGCCGCGAACCGGGGATAATCGACCCTCCCGGTCCCCCGGAGTACGGCGAGAACAAGCCGGCCGTCGCGCATTCGGAATGCCACGGTCTTGACGATCCGGCCGATCTCGAACGACAGGTTTTGCTGTGCATCTGCCATCGTCCGCGCTGGTCCATGCTCATGGAGAATGAACGGCACGCCGCTTCGAGCGACGATCTCCAGCAGCTGTTCAAATTGATTTTTTTCCATTTCGTTATTTCCTTAGCTGACAAGCCTAAAATCAATACTAACCTTTATTGGGACGCAGAAAAGGCGGAAAAATCCGATAAAGACGGATCAATCAAAATCCCAAAAAAAAAGTTTATATCGGCCTTGATCCTCTTTTTCCGCTTTTTCTGCGTACCATTGTTTATTGCTGTCCATCATTTGTATCGTTAGCGTTGCCGCGCGTAACGCCGCGGCGACACCCCCAGCTCTTTGCGGAACATCTCGATGAAGGCGCTCAGACTCTGGTACCCCAGATCGAAGGCGATGCCGGTCACCGTCTGTCCACGGTCCAGCCGATTGAGCGACTCGTGCAGCAGGAGGCGCTTGCGCCACCGCCCATAGGTCAGGGCGGTCTCGCTGACGAAGAGCCGCGCCAGGGTGCGGCTGCTGGCCCCGGCAATCTTCCCCCAGGCATGAAGATCGCGACGATCGCCGGGACTCTTCAGCAGTGCGTCTATCACCCGCATCACCCTCTCGTCCCGCGCCATCGGCAGGCGCAGCGGCGTCTCCTCGGCAACGCGCATCTCATCCAGCAGCACCTGCATCACCCGCCACTCTGTCCCGTCCGGCGCATAGCTGTTGCCGATCTGCACCGCTCTCAGAATCAGCTCGCGCAGCAGCGGAGCAACCTTCAGCACCGTGCATTGGGGCGGCAGGCCGGTTACTGCCGAGGGATCGACAAACAGGCTGCGCAAAGCGGTGTTGCCGGGGAAATAGACTTCGTGCTCCTGATTGGGTGGTACCCAGACCGCCTGTGAAGGGGGGACAACCCAGACGTCCAGGCCGCAGATCACCCGCATCATCCCGCTGCTGGCGTAGATCAGTTGCCCCCGCGGATGGACATGGACCGCCGCACTCCCGACCTCCCGCGCCTGCATCTTCTGGGGGCTCACCTCGATTGCCAGCGAGATGACCGGCAGCTGTGCATCCAGCAGGAAGCCCTGCTCCACCGGCGGCAATCTTGTCAGTTTTGCGATATTCATTGGCATACTATAGTAAGACAGCCAGACAAGGTCAAGCTATACTGTTCATGCTGGATTCGTCAATTGGAAGCTGCCGGAATGAGAGCCTCAGCGCTATTTCGTCGCGATTCTTGGCGAATGGAACGTAAGCAGCCGATACTGTCTGAGCCCGAAGGGCGAGTTTATCGGCTGTAGCGAAATGAGTTTAGAAGAGCAGAATTAGCGCGTCCGCTCGAATGAAGGCAGCTTTCAATTGACGTGCTCATATCTCGACAAAAAGGAGCACCTGATGACCTGTACTCATAAGGAAGAGATCGTTGACCAGGAGGCGCAGCCATGAGCGATTTTTCCACCATCGCATCCTTCTATCGGGAGAAGTCCATCGTCCAGGCAGATGCGGGAAAACAGCTGATCGAACTACTGAAGATCGCACCCGATGCCGATATTCTCGATGTCGGCTGCGGCACCGGTAATCTGACTGCAGAACTGCGCGATATCACCTCCGGCCGCGTTGTCGGCATCGACCCGTCCGAGGGGATGATCCGTCAGGCCCGGGATCTATATGGCAAGCTTGATATAGATTTTTGCATGAATGATGGCGACGGGATGGAGTTCTCAAACGAATTCGACACGATCTACTGCAGTTCGACCTTCCAGTGGTTCCGGGAGCCAGCCGCTGCTCTGGCGAACTTCGCGAAGGGGCTTCGTCCTGGAGGGAAGGTCGGGATACAAGCCCCGGCCACCAGCCGTTATAGCCCGAACTTCCTCGCGGCCATCGCACGCTGTCGCCGGGCGCCACGGCTCTCCACCCTCTTCGCCGGTTTCCGCGCTCCCTGGTTCTTCCTCGATTCGGACCACGAATACCGGACGCTGTTCGAACAGGCCGGGTTTATCGTCAGCCACTGTCGCATCGAAGAGATTCACCAGCGCTGCAGTGTTGACAAGGCAGTCGACATATTCAACTCCGGCGCAGCCGCGGGCTATCTCAATCAGGCGTACTATGCAGAGCCGCTTCCGGTGGATTTCAACGAGTTGGTCATGGAGGAGTTGCGGGCAACGTTCGAGGAGCAGGTCGATGTATCAGGAGAGATCGATCTGGTCTTTTACCGGCTCTTTGCGGTGCTGCGGAAGACGGGATGATAAATCCACTCGGCCATGGAATTGAGGAGAGCCTTCGCCCTTTAGATGAGATTATATTCCTTCATAATTGCCGCTAGCCTGGCTTTGTTCGCGTCCTCCAACGGGCACAGCGGCAGGCGTACGTACTCGGAGGCTTTACCCATCAGCTCCAGGGCGGTCTTGACCGGCACCGGACTTCCTTCGATAAACATCGCACTGCCGATTTTAAGGGTGTCGAGATGCAGCAGTCGGGCTTTCTCGAAATCTCCAGCAAAGAAGGCATCCACAAGATCGGCTACTGTTCCCGGCATGATGTTGGCCAATACCGAGATCACCCCCTTGGCACCGCAGGCCATCATGGGAAAGGTGATGAAATCATCCCCTGAAAGCACGTCGATATTGTCGCCACAGAGGGAAATGATTTCGGAAACCTGCTGGAGCGAACCGCTTGCTTCCTTGATGGCGACAATGGAAGCATGCGCCGCCAGACGCGCCACCGTCTCGGGGAGAAGATTGACCCCGGTGCGGCCGGGTACGTTGTAGAGGACCTGCGGTAGCGCTACGGCGTCGGCGACTGCCATATAGTGACGGTAAAGCCCTTCCTGGGTTGGTTTGTTGTAGTACGGTGCGACCAGCAGAGCACCGTCAGCGCCGAGATCCTTGGCCTTCCGGGTTATCTCGATCGCCTCGGCGGTGCAGTTGGAGCCGGTGCCGGCAATGACCGGAACGCGGCCGGCGGCCTCTTCGACAACGGTCCTGATCACCGCCAGATGCTCGTCGTAATCGAGCGTTGATGCCTCACCGGTGGTTCCGCACGGCACAATGGCATCGGTGCCGTTCTCTATCTGGAAATCGACCAGCTCCCGCAGCTTTTCGAAATCAACCAGGCCCTCTTTATTGAACGGCGTCACAATGGCGACAATACTTCCCTTGAACATGGCTGAATACCTCCCTGTTGAATCTGCACAAATGATGTGTTTTGCTCGTGATTGATTAGGCAGTTGAAAGTTAAAATCTTTCGCGGTATGCGTTGGGGCTGATTCCCATATGTTTCTGGAATGGGCGCCGCAGATGTTCTGTCGATGAATAGCCGCATTCAACGGCAATGGCTGCAATCGGCTGCTTGGTATCTTCCAGCAGGCGAATGGCGTGTTCCAGGCGGATCAGATCGATATATTTCGCCGGTGTCGTGCCGGTTTCACGAAGAAACGTCCTGGCAAAATTCCGGGGACTCATGCAGGCCCGTTCCGCAAGGTTCTCTACGGTTGTTTTGAGATGAAAATTACTCTCCAGCCAGGTCAGGACCGTGGCCAGCGAGCCACCCGTAACCATCTGGGCGCGAAGGTGGGTGCTGAACTGGGTCTGGCCGCCCGGACGTTTGAGATAGAGTACCAATCGGCGGGCAACGGTGAGAGCAAGTTTTTTTCCGAAATCATCTTCGATCAGGGAAAGGGCCAGATCGAGTCCGGCCGTTGCCCCTGCCGAAGTGGCAACGGCACCATCCTTTACGAATATGGAGTCAGGCTCCACCCGGATTAACGGGTAGTCTCTCCCCAGCTGTCCGGTGTTCATCCAGTGCGTTGTTGCCCGGCGGCCGTCAAGCAGCCCTGCTTCAGCCAGAATGAATGCCCCGGTACAGATGGACACAATGCGTCGGACGCGTGGCGCGGTATTCCTGATCCAGTGAATCAGGGCCTTGTTTGCCAGAGCCATGGATAATGAACTGTCGGGGCTGCCGACAACGATCAGGGTGTCGATGTCGGCAGTGCACTCTTGCCAGCTGTCGGCGACAAGGCGCAAACCCGAAGATGTGGTGATGAAGCCGGCTTGTTCGGCGAGGAGGATATTGATATATCCCGGTTGGGAAATGCCGCGTTCAGACAAGGTACGATTTGCCATTTCAAAGGCTTCAACAGGTGCGGTGACATCAAGTATCTCACAGCCATCATAGACTACGATTGCCACTGTTCGCGGACTGCCTGCTTCTTCCGGCATGTTGATTTTACGTGATTTCATGGTTTCGGTTATCCCATGATACCGTCCATTGCACAATGACAATACACAGGGTATTTTCTGCCAGTTTCAAGTGGTCAAAGGGGAGATTATGACTAGCACGTTGCCTCTTGAGCAGAGGCAATATTGAACCGTTGCACCGATGCAAAAACCCACAACCGTCCAACGCGGATCAACGCGGATACAAGCGGATAACGGTGGAGCAGGCGCTCGAAGACGGAATTCCGCATCACAACTTCCTCGCGTGACAGAATCACCTTCGCGCCTTGCCGCTGACACTGTCCATGCTGACCCTGAACACCCTGGTCTGCGCACCCTTGGCATCGATGTAGTTCAGTCCCTCCGCAATAAAACCTGCAGAGTATTTCGGCAACAAGCCTTTCAACCCCAGCAGTTTCTCCTCGGCAAAAACCTCAACTACCCTGCCGGTGACAATAACGCTTTCGTAGCGGGTGGCGAACTTCTCCGGCAGCACCTCGGTGTTCCCCACGACGCAGAAGGAAACCTTGCTGTTACCCGCAAGAATCTCCAGCTTGTGTCCTTCCAGGGCGCAGTGGAAATAGATCCCGTTGTCGATTATGCAGTAGCTGAGCGGAATGCCGTACGGCTGGCCGTCCGAATCACAGGTGGAAAGAATGCCGTATTCACCCCGCTCCAGCAGCTCCCTCGCCTCTGTCTCGCTCATCCCTCTATCCTTGCGGCGCAGTTCACGGCTCATCTCTTCAGCTCCTGTTGAAAGTTGCATAGCATGGCCATCCCTCTTCTCCTGATCCAACGCTATCCTACTGCAAAGATTCGGCAAAATTCATTCTTTTTTTTATTTAATCTGGAATATTTAACAGCTTTCTAGTATGAATAGACATCTTTCATTTCAACTCATTAACGGGGATCCCCATCAGGAACCTGAGCCTGAAAACCAAAATGGCCCTGGCCATCTCGCTTCTCTTCATCGGCGCCGTCGCCGTCCTGGCCTATTTTTCCCTGACTTACTTCGCCCGGGAGTTCAAGGCGGATATATCCCGCCAGCAGTTCTCCCTTGTCTCTTCCCTGGCAAACAACATCGACGACAAACTCAGAATCGCCCATAACTCGCTGATTGCCTGCGCAGCAAATCTCCCCCGGGAGGCTTTGACAAATCCGGACAGTGCGCAGCGCTTTCTTGACAACAGGTATTCGCTCCTGGCCCTGTTCGACAACGCCATTTTTCTCTTCTCCAGGGACGGCACGATCATCGCCGAGAGTCCTTTCCGGGAGGGGCGTCGTGGCAGGGATATCGCGTTCCGCGACTACTACAAGAAAACCCTTGCTACGGGCAAGCCGCACATCTCCAGCCCCTACATCTCCACCCACAACCCCGGACACCCCGCGATCATCCTGACCGCACCGGTCTTCGACGCGCAGCATAACCTGGTGGCAATCCTCGCCGGCAGCTTCGATCTGTTAGGCAGGAATTTTCTGGAAGATCTTTCCCGTACCAAGATTGGCAAAACCGGTTATCTCTACCTTTACGACGAAAGTCGCACGATGATCATTCATCCCGACAAGTCACGCATCATGAAACAGGACGTCCCGCCCGGGGCCAACAAGCTTTTCGACAAGGCGCTCACCGGTTTCGAGGGGAGCGGAGAAACGGTAAACTCCCGGGGGCTTGCCGCCCTCTCTTCCTTCAAGCATCTGGGAACCACCGACTGGATTCTCGGCGCCAACTTTCCCACTGCCGAGGCCTATGCGCCGCTGCAAAAAGTCAGGGATTATTTCATCGGCTACATCATAGTCGGCACGATCATCATCCTGGCTCTGGTCTGGGTCCTTATGGCGCGACTTACCAGACCCCTTCTGGCCATCACCCGTCATGTCGAGTCGCTGTCGGACACTTCAGGAGCTCGGCAGTTGATCGAAATTTCGTCGGGGGATGAAATCGGTACGCTCGGCACCGCGTTCAACATCATGGTAACCACTCTCGATCGCCAGCAGCAAGCTCTCAGGGAAAGCGAAAGCAACTTCAGGGCACTGGCTGACAATGCATATGACGGAATGCAGATAATCGTCGAGAGAGAAACATTCGCCTACAGCAATCGCCGCGCCGCCGAGATTGCCGGCTACTCCGTCGCTGAACTGCTCACACTCACCATGACCGAGCTGATCCACCCCGACGAGCAGGAAATGGTGGGAGAGCGCTATGCAAGAGTATCCCGGAAGGAACGGGTTTCCAGACAGTTCGAGACCACATTGGTGAGCAAGGATGGCTGCAACGTTCCGGTCGAGGTAACGAGTGCGCGAACAGTCTGGTATGGAGAACCTGCCGAACTGGTGATAATCCGTGACATCTCCAAGAGAAAAAAAGCCGAGGAAGAGATCCAGCAGCTGGCTTACTACGACACTCTCACCAGGCTCCCCAACCGGGCGCTGCTCTATGACCGGATGAGCCAGGCAATCGCCCTGGCTAACCGCAACAGCAAGTACGTTGGGGTTCTCTTCCTCGACCTCGACCGCTTCAAGGTAATCAATGACACCCTTGGTCACGTGGCCGGCGACCGGCTGCTGAAAACCGTTGCTGAACGGCTCTCCTCAAGCGTGCGCGAAAGCGATACCGTCTCACGGCTCGGCGGCGACGAATTCATCGTGATCCTTTCGTCCCTTGCGCATGATGATGACATCACTAACGCCGCGGAAAAGATTCTCGCCGTCATCTCAGGCGCCATCATGATCGACAACCGGGAAATCTACACCACTGCCAGCATCGGCATCTCGGTTTATCCCAACGACGGTACCGACATAAATCTCCTGCTGAAAAATGCCGATATTGCCATGTACCAGGCCAAGGGCCAGGGGAGAAACAACTTTCAGTTCTACTCGAAGGAGATGAACGTCAAGGCACTGGAACACCTGATGATGGAAACGAGTCTGCGCCGGGCGCTCGAACGGGAGGAGCTGTTCCTGGTCTACCAGCCACAGATGGACCTGAAGAGTGGTCAGGTGACCGGTATGGAAGCACTACTTCGCTGGCGGCATCCAGATCTGGGTATCCTGGCACCGGCAAAATTCATCTCTCTTGCAGAAGAGACCGGTCTGATCATCCCGATTGGCGAGTGGGCGCTGAAAACCGCCTGCGTCCAGAACAAAACCTGGCAGGACAGCGGCTACCAGCCGCTCCGGACTGCCGTCAACATCTCCAGAGGTCAGTTCAGGCAGCAGAATTTTGTCGAAATTGTGGCCGACATCCTGAAAGAAACCGGCCTCGACCCCGCCAGGCTGGAACTGGAACTGACTGAAAGCATGGCAATGGACAACGCCGCCGCAACCGTCGCACTCCTGCTCGAACTTAAATCAATGGGAGTAAGCCTCTCTATCGATGATTTCGGCACCGGCTACTCATCGCTGAGCTACCTGAAGCATTTCCCCATCGACCGGGTCAAGATCGACCGCTCGTTCGTTCGGGACATCACTGAAAACCCGGACGATGCTGCCATTGCCGCCGCGATCATCGCCATGTCCCACAGTCTGAACCTGAGAGTTACTGCCGAAGGGGTGGAACATCAGCACCAGCTGGAGTTTCTTTCGTCCCGAGGGTGCGACGAGATACAGGGCTTTCTCCTTACCCCGCCCCTGTCAGCAGAGGAATTGACTCTCTTCCTGGATAGAACGGTGATGGTCGATGCGTCTGCACCTGAACCTGGAGGAATATTCATAGCGGGTGGAAAAGCAGGATAGCAGTTGGATCAGTAATTTCAGGCTCCGACCAGCTCTTTCCAGCGGAAGCAACCCACAGTGTGATCGTTCACCATTCCAATCGCCTGCATATGGGCATAGCAGATGGTGCTGCCGACGAAGCGGAAACCGCGCTGTTTCAGGTCGCGGCTCAGCGCGTCCGATACCTTTGTAGTGGCAGGAATATCCTTCAAGCTGCGCCAACCGTTCTGCACCGGCTTGCCATCCACAAACCGCCACTGGTAGGCGTCAAAAGTGCCGAACTCCTCCTGTACCTTCAGAAAGGCAATCGCATTCGAAATGGTCGACGCGACCTTGAGGCGATTGCGGACAATACCGGGATTGGCCAGCAGCTCCGCAACCTTTGCTGCATCGAAACGGGCCACCACCTCGGGGTCGAAGCCGGCAAAGGCAGCGCGATAGGCTGCTCTCTTCCGCAGTATGGTGATCCACGAAAGCCCGGCCTGGGCGCCCTCCAGTATCAGAAATTCGAACAGAAGCCGGTCGTCGTGAACGGGCACCCCCCACTCTTCATCATGGTAGGCCTGGTAAAGCGGGTCGCTGCCGGCCCAGGCGCAGCGGTTTTCCGTTGCATTGCTATTCATCATTCCTCCTCGTGCCTCCGCAGTCATTCCCTTTGTTCCGCATCATCAGGATGAACAGTATCAGGCCTGCCAGAGCCACGCTTCCTGCGGCAGCAAAACCTACGGGGTAGCCGATCCGTTTGAGCGTGATACCCATGATAGTGGAACCGGACATCATGGCCAGATAGATACAGCTGTTATACATCCCCATGGCAAGTCCCCGTTGCAAGGCCGGGATCAGTTCCGCAATCAGGGCGCCGATGGCGGTGAAAGTCAGAGCCATCCCCACCCCCATGACAATAGCGCAGGCCACCATTTGCGCTAACTGTGTCGCCTGCCCCAGTGCCGCAAGTGCCAAAGCCAGACAGATCAAGCCCGCAGCTACCAGCCAGCGACGATCAAAGCGGTCGGCAAGGCTCCCGATCGGTATCCTGCCTACAACATTGGTAAGGGCCTGTGCGCCAAACACCATGCCGACCTGAGCCGGATCATACCCATGCTGCGAAGCGTACAGGGGGAGAAATGTCAGGAACACGCCGAAACCGATGCAGCTGCCGGCAGTCGCAGCCAGACAGGCAATCAGGTTGCGGTTGCGCAGCAGCGTAACGCTGCCTGCCAGAATGGCATGCAGTTCCGACTTGCGACGGGGAGGGCCCTGCGGCAGCACCAGGACGGCAAGCATTGTAACCGCCACCAGCAAGCCTCCGGAAACGATAAACACCTCGCGGAGCCCCAATACCTTGGCAAGATAGCCACCCGACGCCGGTCCCAGGGTCATGGCAATGTAGATGGCAGTGGTGTACCAGCCGTAAGCCTGACCCAGCCGATGGGGCGGCATCACATCCGCCACCAGGGAAAGCATTCCCGGGGCAAATGCCGCCAACCCTGCACCGAAGAGAACATAGGCCGCAGCCATCTGTTCCGGCAGGTGACACTGGGTCACCAGGAGCGAAGAGACGGCAGTGGCTATCAGACCCGCAATAATAGGTATTTTGCGTCCTATACGGTCGGCCAGCAGACCGGCCGGAATGGATAGCACCCCCGCAGTAAGCATGAAGGCACCGTTAATGGTCCCCACCTGGGCCGGACCGGCACCCAGCGCGGCTGCAAACAACGGCATGACCGGAATGCGCAGGTACGAACTGAAAAAAGCAGCAAAACCAATCAGGCAGAGCAGCAGAAAAGGGGTAATGTCATGCGAACTTTTAGACATGAGCAATTATCACCCGTTAAACTCTCCGAATTTCATTTTTCATCCAGCTTTCGAACTAGCATTCTGCCAGACAGGGATCGGTGTTGCCACTGTTTTCGCTCCAAACGGCGCGCAACAAAATAACAGGGGCCTCGACAGGGGCCCCTGAGTAAGATATCGAAGTTTTCGGAAGAATCGTCAGGTCAGTCTATCTGCTCCACCAGATAGTTCTGCGCCCCCATCTGTTTGATCTGGTCGAGTTGGGACTCGATCAGGTCGATGTGTCCTTCCTCCTCCCTTAGAATCGATTCGAGTAAATCACGCGTGCCATTATCCCCCACCTCAACACAAAGCCGGATGCTTTCGTTGTACCCCTTGATCGCCGCCAATTCGGCCTCGTGGTCGTAAGTGTGCATCTTTCCCACTTCAGCGCCGATATGTACTTTATTCAGTTTACTGACAAGCGGCTTCCCTTCGAGGAAAAGGATGCGGGCTATCAGTTTTTCGGCATGCTTCATTTCGTCGATGGAGCGCTTGCTGATCATGGCGTGCAGCCGCTCGTACCCCCAGTTCTCACACATCTCGCCATGCACGAAGTACTGGTTGACTGCAGTGAGCTCTTCGGCCAGACGCACGTTCAGGTGCTCGATAACTTTTTCGTTCCCTTTCATTGAATTCCTCCCTTTTGTCGTGCTCAGCAATAGCTAAATTCAACCAGACTCACGGCAAAATTCAAGCAGCCGTCGTCATTATACCTCCATGGGATCATTCCGGTTCCCAGCCCGCAGCACCTATAAGAGGAACAAACATTACCGCCATGAGAGTTTCCCGCCGATATTCAAGCTCACTTTCCCGGTGCACCCGGATAAGGCTCTGGAAGGTGACGGAACCTCCCACCGGAATAATCAGCCTTCCGCCGATCGCCAGCTGCCCCAGAAGAGGGGCCGGCACCTCGGGAGCACCGGCAGTTACCACGATGGCGTCGTAAGGCGCGAACTGGGGCCACCCCAGGCTCCCGTCCGCAACATGCACGTCAATATTGGCGAATCCGAGCAACTGCAACCGCTCCAGGGCTGTGGCAGCCAGTTCAGGCAGTCGCTCCACACTCCGGACCATGGGCACTATCCGGCTCAGCACGGCAGCAGAGTAGCCCGAGCCGGTGCCGATCTCCAGAACCCGCTCAGCGCCTGCCAGTTGCAGAGCTTCAGCCATGAAGGCCACCATGTACGGTTGGGAGATGGTCTGACCCTCCTCGATCGGGAGCGGCCTATCGTCGTAAGCAAAACTGCGGAGATCCGGCGAAACGAACTTCTCCCGCGGAACAGCCAGCATTGCCGCCAACACTTTCGGGTCGTGCACTCCCCGGAACTGCAGCTGCTCTTTGACCATCCGCTCGCGCATGGCAACGAAATCGTACATTAATCAGCATCCCCTTCAGTGGCGTCAATGCCACTCTCCCTGATTACCTGAAGAAACGATATGGACCAGACCTGACTTTCGTCCATTTGGAAAATATAGCGCAAATTTCATTTTCTACAATTCAGCTAATTGATAAACCCGCTCAAAGAGATACTCTTTATGAAAATTGAAAGCGAGAAAGGATTGTTGTCATGTCAGATCTGGCGAAAAAAGAGTGTGTCCCGTGCAAGGGAGGGGTCCCGCCGCTCAGGGAACCGGAAGTTTCGGAGCTGCTGGCTGAGCTCGGTGAAGGGTGGCGGGTGGTGGAAGAACATCATCTGGAAAAGGAGTACCGCTTCAAGGATTTCCGGACGGCTCTTGCTTTTACCAACAGGGTTGGTGAACTGGCCGAAGCCCAGGGGCATCATCCGGATATCTATCTCGCCTGGGGCAAGGTCAGGCTGATCATCTGGACCCACAAGATTAACGGGCTGACGGAGAGCGATTTCATTTTCGCTGCCAAGGTGGACATTGTTGAAGAATGATAATTCAAAATGAAAAAGCCCCTCGGCAACTACCGAAGAGCTCAAAAAAAAGAAGTAGCAATTTGACGTTCTTTCTTTGACAGCATCTTAAATGCTACCGTTGACTTCCCGTCTTATTGCTGCCTCTGATTTAAGTATACTCCATCCCTGTAATAATACAACGAATATCTCTTTGTTGAAGGCAGCGCGGTGAACCTGACAACCGTGCCTGCAGAGGTTGAGACCTATGAAACGCCGCTTCGTCATACCAGACATCCACGGCTGCTGCCGCACCTTCAGGACTCTTGTTTCTGAGGTAATCAGGCTTGAACGCACGGACGAACTCTACCTGCTCGGGGATATGATCGACCGCGGACCGGACAGCAAGGGAGTGCTGGATTTTTTTCTGGGGCTGCAGGATCGAGGCTACGACATCAGGGGTGTTAAGGGGAATCACGAAGAGATGTGTCTGCGGGCCGATGAAGACCTGGAGTTCATGGAGCTCTGGTTTGTCAACGGCGGTCTGGCAACCCTGCGCAGCTTCGAGGTGGAAAGCGCAGGCGAAATCCCGCAGCGTTACCGCAATCTGCTGCACTCCCTGCCCAACTACATCATGCTCGATGATTTCGTCATCGTTCACGCTGCGCTCAACTTCGACAGAAGCGATCCCTTCGCCGATACCGAGGCCATGCTCTGGATGCGCGAATGCAGCGTGGCCCCCTCGCGAATCGGGGGCAGACGGCTGGTCAGCGGTCATACACCGGTCATGCGCGAACAGCTGACGGCTTCGCTGGCTTCGGACCGCATCCTGATCGACAACGGCTGCGTCTTCACCGGCAGACCCGGTCTGGGGAGCCTGACGGCCCTGGATTTGAACAGCATGAGGGTCTGGTACCAGGACAACATCGACTTTCCCTCTCCAGCAAGCGTACGAAGGACTTAAATCAAATTGCGTCCCTGACTTGACACTCCTGTCAGCGTGATATAATTGACCAATAGGTTAATCAGTAAAGGGGGGACATAATTATGAAACCGAAGAAAAATTCACTTATCGGCAAGCTGACGTTTCTGTTCATTCTCATGCTCGTTGCCGTAGTGCCGACCGTCAGTCATGCCTTGACATTCACGGTCAACAGCACTGCCGACGTCGCCGGCTTGCAGGCCAATTGTATTAACGCTGCGGGGACTGTCCCAGCTCCACAATGCACGCTCCGCTCGGCCATCCAGGCGGCGAATGCATCACTCACAGTTGCCGACACCATCAACCTTCCGGCGGGAACCTACACACTGACCATTCCCGGGAGGAACTTAGGGGACTTAGCCGGCGACCTTAATATCACCGGTCTCGGAGTAAATGCGCTGACCATCGTCGGCACCGGACTGACACCGGGCGCCACGATCATCGACGGTGGCGGCATCGACCGGGTATTCAACCTCAACGTCGGGAATGCCTCGGTCACCATCTCGAACGTGACGATCAAGGGCGGAAATTCCGCTGGTGCGGTAGGTGGCGGCATCCTTACCGGCGGCAACGCCATTTTGAACCTGAACAACGTGATCATTACCGGCAATACGACCGGTGTGGCGAATATCGAAGGTGATGCTCTCAGTATCGGGGGCGGAGGTGCAGCGGTCACGATGAGCAACGTTGCAATCATGAACAACGGCGGCACCATCCCTGGCGGAGGCAGCATCATAGGCGTCGGGGCGGCGCCGACCAATCTGAAGATAACCAACGGGACGATCAGCGGCCACTTTGATACTGCCATTGGCAACGCAGGCGTCCTGATATTGACTAACGTCACCATCAGCGGCAACACGGCTATTAACGCCGCGGCCATTGACAACAACAAGGCAACCGGCACCGTCTCGCTGCAAAACTGCACGATAAACGGCAACACGGCCAATGCAGTGGGAAATGTCGGCGGCATCCGGAATCTCGCCGCAGCCGCAAACGTTACGGCCAGAAACACCATTATCTCCAACAACGGACCCGTGAACTGCAACGTGCTGGTAACATCTCTGGGAAATAACCTTTCCAGCAACGCGGAATGCGTACCCAACACTCCGGTCGCGATCGCCGCCGGCGATGTCATCAACACCGACCCTCAGCTCGTCCCAACCCTGGCCCTTAACGGCGCAACGTTCCTGACGACCCATGCTCTCCTCGCGGGAAGCCCGGCCATCGATACGGGTACGGCAACGGGCTGTCCGGCCGTGGACGAGCGGGGAATCGCGCGTCCCGTAGACGGGAACCCTGTTCCACCGGCGGTAACTGCGATATGCGACAAGGGGGCTTTCGAATTCAGGCCCCAGCAGATCACGGTAACGCTCGCGCCCCCCTTCGATTTCGGCACCGTGACCTCGGCGACAACTGCCGATCATTTGATCACCTTGGCCAATGCCGGTGACGGCGCCCTGGTACTCGGCCCCATAGCCGTGACAGATCCTCTTGCCGCTCCGTTCAGCATTCCGATCAACAACTGCCCCGCCGGTCTGAGCCTGCCGCTCGGGGGTACCTGCACTTTCACCGCTCGCTTCGCGCCGACTGCCGCAGGAGCGGCAGCCGATGCCTTCAATATTCCGAGCAATGACCCGATCACTCCAGCGGTTTCATTCGCGCTTACCGGCGCCGGGACCGCCGTTACTGTGCCGGGCATACTGGTCACGGATAGCATCACACCCAACAACGACAGTATCGTACCATTTGGCGGTGTGGCAGTGGGCGCCTCTGCCGACGCGACGATCACCGTCACCAATACCGGCACCGCGAATCTGGTGGTCGGCACGATCGCAAGCGCAGATCCGCTTGCGGCTCCGTTCAGCATACTGAGCAACACCTGTTCGGGGGCAACAGTAGCACCAACTGCAACCTGTACGCTGACGGTCCGGTTTGCTCCAACCGCAAACGGTGCAGCCAGCGATACCTTCGACATACCTAGCACCGGTTTACCGACCGTGACCGTCAGCGTGAGCGGGTCCGGCGGCATAGTAACCACACCCGCCGGCACACCCGCCGGCACACCGACCGGCACGGTCAATAACCCCCCGACAAACCCGGAGCTCGTTTTTCCGGGAGACGCACTGACAGGTCTCGGCACGTCGGTGCAGTTCATCTGGAAGAAATCGGTGGACCCTGATAGCGATGCGGTGCATTACCATTTAATTTACAGCACCGATCCGAACTTTGCGAGTCCACAGACCGTCGAAGTAGCGTTCGCCAAAACCGGACTTCTGTTCGCCGGTCTGGGGAGCATGGGTGGAGGAATCATCCTGTTTGGCTTTGTTGCAGGTAACGGTTCGCTGCGCTCGCGGAAACTGCTGCTCGCAATTCCCCTCCTCCTCATGGGTGCTCTCTTCACGGCATGCGGCGGCGGTGGCGGCGGAGCGCCGAGCACTACTGCCCCCACGGTAGGTACGGACGAAGCGACTACGACAGTCACCGGCCTGGCGGCCAAGACGACGTATTACTGGAAAGTAGTCGCGGATGACGGCAAAGGTGGGCAGTCGTCCAGCGCGGTCAGGAGCTTCACAACTCAATAGACACGTTCCACCTGGAATGCACGAAGGGCAGCCGGCAACGGCTGCCCTTTTGTGTCTTCAGGATAGGAAAAGTGGGAGAGTCACGAACTGCCAAAAGGGTGCCATTAATCTTACACTTGCCCAATCCCGCTCTTCCTGTAAAGATCCGCACTGAGAATAGTTTTCACGTCTTTACTGCCATATTCGGCTATGAGTTTTTTGGCACCTTTTACTATTTTTTTTGACATGGCGAATTGCCGGCAAGACCGCTGTTGCTGGCATGATCAATCCTAACAGCATTCGGCACACATAATGTATTAGATTTAAAGGATAACCTCCAATGTATCGATAACTATTTTGTGCCTGCCCGCTTGACAAGGCAAGTCGGCCTGATATTTTTTATTATATGTGTTAAGCTAGTCAAAGTTCGGCACTCAACGACTGAGAATTTGAACAGTGGAGGTTAGCAAAATGGAAAAGGCTAGACGATTTCTAAAAAGGGAAGTTAATAGGAGGTATTAATTATGAAGAAGTTAACCAGTTTATTGAGTCTACTTGCAGTAGCAAGTATGTTGTTCACCGGTGTTTCCCCGGCAAATGCCGTCCTGCCGGCCACCGGTCTTTTGGGGTTCAGCCCGAACCCAGCCACTTTCACCAATCCCGGTGGCACCATCGCCTTTATCGGAGGCAACGCCGCGGGCGTCGGGGCATTGCCCGCCTGGTATCAGGACCAGAACGGGGTAGCGGTTAAACCCTGTATTGATCTCGTGAAATGCGGTCTGGCCCTGGGCGGCGTTCCCGACTTCAATCCATTGCTCCCGATGCAAATTAATCCCGGAGGGGTTGGCACCAACTTCCCCAGCGAGGCCTTCTACTTCAACGCCACCGCCAACTTCGTCATGCCGGCGGCGTCGGATGTGCTCCTGGTCATGGCCCTGGAGTATACCTTCCTCGATCCGACCTTCGGGACACTCACCTCGCTTGCAGCGACCCCGCTTGCCAATGGTAATCCCTTTCAGCGCCTGAGGCTGGTCCACACATTTATCGGCGGAGGCGGAAACATCGGTCCGTTAGGCCTCAACCTGCCACCTGCCGGCGCTTGGACAGTTACAACCCCCTGGGGGGTCACAAGATTCCCGGTCGGCGGCGCCAAGTGCGTAAACTCCGGTGGCGATACCAAATGTTCCATGACGCGCGACCTGCCGGTCGCCGGCCCGAATTTTATTGCGGCGCTCGGACTCGCTGTTGCCGCACCTGACAGCTCCATAAGCACCTTTATCAAGGATACTGCAGCTCCGGCCGGCTTCCTCGGCACCGCCGCGGCCGTACTTTCCTACACCGGCGGAGCCATAGGCAACACCGTCACCATCGTCGATCCCCTGGGAAACACCAGCGGTCCCATCGCAGGACTTAAGATGATCATCGGCCAAACGGTCGGCCTCGAAATTACTCCAAAAACAGCCGTTTTTGGCGCGGTGAAGCCCGCCGGAGCGGTGAGAAAAACCTTCAATATCAATAACCTGGCAGGGGTTGCATTTACCCCGGTAATAGCCGCAAATGTTACCGCCAGCAATCCGGCTGTTGTCAGTCCCGACTTTACGATTGTACCTTCCGCAGTGTTGCCTTGCCCCACCGGCATTGCCACTCTGGCGATCGGCGCAAACTGTAATTTCGACGTAGCATTGTCCCCGGTAGGCGCTGACGGCCCCAGGAG
>JBGQLM010000054.1:0-25368 GCA_041500085.1 Geobacteraceae bacterium | reverse complement strand
CACTGGATAACCTCCTCTACATCCAGAAGCTCGGAAAGTTCACGGCTTACATCGGCGCAATCGTCGAGCATTATTCCGCCCGGCTTGTCTATAAAGAGGCGAAGGATCATCCCCTGCCCCTCTTTGCGGTATTCGAGTTCGACGAGCTCCAACCCGAGCGAGTCAAGAAGAGGTTGTGCTACAGAAGTAATCTTTTCAACGATGTCAGCTTTTGCCATGAATAACCAATAAAAAAAGTGAGCCTGGAAGAGCTCACTTTTTAGTAGTGAACATTAACTTGTAACCTTCTAAATACATGGAGATTACTAAAAAAGCAAGGATTTTTTCAAAGTTATTTCAGCATTAGAACCTCTAAAGCCGCTTGTCAATAACATAAAAATCGCGGGAGGAGCACTTGGATTTGGATTAGCAATCTGCAGTCAACGACCGGAATATGCCTCATCTACCAGGCGCCCCATAATTGCGGTTGACCTGACGGGTCGGGCAAAACAAGTCTGCCATCTTCATGCCGCCCCTTAACATAACGTTAATACGGTCAAAATATTCATGATGAATTTATAACCTGTCCGAATATTTGTGATATATATAGAGAGAAGGTTCGTGAAAACGACTCTGAATTCAGGAAAAGAGGCTCGACCATGAAAAAAATCATCGCGTTGTTATCACTCGCACTGTTTCTGGTGGTATTTGTTGGATGCCATGTTCCGCCGGGACAGTTCAAGAAACAACTCGCACCTGGGCATTTAAAGAAACACTAGCATAGCAAGAATGAGTAAAAGCAAAGGGGCTGTTCTCGTCGGTGGTAAGATGACTTTTCAACGCCGCCCTCTTCCCCTCCCGCCGCCCCGGCCAGGTTTGCTGCCAGCCTGCTTTTCCCTGACTGCCGGACCCCTTCCCTTCCACCCTTCAGGTTTTTTCCCCTTCACCGGGACTCTTCTATACTCTTCGGCTGCCCCTCTCGCTGCGGGAACGACTCCGGCAAGAGCAAACTCGATCTGCCGCCGCTCCGGGCTCGCTGCAGCGACAACAACCCTGACCGGATCGCCGATCCGGTATCTGGCTCCACTTTTCTCCCCGATCAGTGTCTGTTCTGATTCAACGAATGTATAGTTATCCTGTCCGAGAGTCGAAACATGGACCAGACCCTCGACGAAAAGCTCGTCAAGCTCGACAAAAAAACCGAAACCGGAGACGCCGCTGACAAAGCCGTCAAACTCTTCGCCTATTTTCCCCACCATAAACTGGACTTTTTTGAGCTCGACGATGTCACGCTCCGCCTCCATGGCAACGCGTTCACGCTTGCTGGTATGTTCGCCGATCTCTGCCAGCAGGGCAGGAAAACCGGGAAAAGGCGTTCCTTTAAGCTTCCCCCGGCCTGCCGCTTCAATTTTCTGCTGCAGAAGCCATTTGAGCAGGCGATGTACCACCAGATCGGGATAGCGGCGGATCGGGGAAGTAAAGTGGGTATAGAACGGGGCGGCCAGTCCGAAGTGGCCGAAGTTTTCAGCTGAGTAGCGCGCCTGCTTCATGCTTCTGAGCAGCATACGGTTGACCAGCCGCTCCTCGGGTTTGCCGCTCGCTTCTGCCAGGAGTCTCCGGATATCTCCGGATTTTACGGAGCTCTCCCCGGACGAGAGATCATACCCTAGCGGCCGTAAAAAGTCGGATAGCGCCACCAGTTTATCAGGGTCCGGAAGTTCGTGAATCCGGTAGAGGGTCGGAATATCAAGTTCGGTTAGATGAGTTGCAACGGCCTCGTTTGCCGCCAGCATGAACGATTCGATCAGCTTGTGGGCAAGATTTCGCTCCGAACGGATTATGGACTCGGTAATACCGCCCGTTCCGATAACAATATCAGCCTCGGGCAGATCGAAATCGATGCTTCCGCGGTTTGATCTCATAACTACCAGAGCAGCCGAAAGTTCCTTCATAAGCTCGAGATCGCCCACCAGCCCCATGTATGCAGCCTTGGTCTCACTGTCATCGTGCTCGATGATCCGGCTGACAATGGTGTACGTAAGACGGGCGGAACTCCTGATGACCGATGGATAGAATGACGAGTCGAGCATCCCGCCGTCAGCGTCGAAAAGCATCTCGGCAGTCATGGTCAGCCGGTCGACATTCGGGTTCAGGGAGCAGATGCCGTTTGACAGCTCTTCAGGGAGCATCGGGATGCAGCGGTCAGGAAAGTATACCGAAGTGCCGCGAAGATAAGCCTCACGGTCGATCGGTGAGCCGGGAGAGACGTAGTATGCTACATCTGCAATCGATACCCAGAGGCGGAAGGTCTTCCCCTCTTTTCTGATCGAAACAGCATCATCAAAATCCCGTGCCGTCTCCCCGTCGATGGTTACCGTCAAATTGCTTCTCAGATCTTTCCGCCCCTGCAGATCCGCATCGGTAATGTTTTCGGGGACCCCTTTGGCGTATTTCAGAACTCCTTCCGGGAACTCATATGGGAGGTCGAATTTCCTGATAATCGTCATGACCTCGACCTCAGGATCATCCGGAGAGCCCAGGACCTCGATGATTTTACCGAAAGGCGGCTTATGGTCTTCTGGATAGGAGAGGAGCTGGGCAACCACGACTTCCCCGTCCCGTGCAGAACCTGAAGATGACGCAGGTATCAGGATCGACGGCAGCCGTTCGTCATCCGGCTTGACCATCCCGCCACGGCGGCTCCAGGAAAATAGTCCGGTAACGCGGGCCACACCCCGCTCCGTCGTCCTGACGATTCGCCCTTCTCTCTTCCCCCTTGGTGACTCGCCTTGCAGAATGATCTCGACCCTGTCCCCGTGGAGATTCTCACGAAGATAACGGGCAGGAATGAATATGTCCTCGCCGCCGGTTACCGGTGTAACGAACCCGTAACCATCACGGTGCACGGAAAGAGTCCCGGTTAACGTTTTCTGGTCGATTTTGGTTTTACCCCGGTTTTTACCTGTCATCTTTTTATCTCCCGCCTGATGATGATCACAGCCTGAACTGCGCCAAATGTCGCTTCTTTGGAGATCAAAGTCAAATTCCTTTTGCCAACAGCTTAATGAAAGGGCTAATATCAACTTAAGTCACATCAGAGGATAAACAATATAATGTTCATGCGCAACTCCTCAGCAATCATCTTCTTAACCCTGCTTCTGTCACTCCCTGCAGCAGGGAACGAACTACCTGCAACAGCCGGGAACACGCTCGCCGCTGCAGCCGGGCAGATGAAACTGAAAAACTACTCTTCTGCTGCAAGGCTTGCAGCGGGTTCTCCTGATAGCGGTCAGCGCGATTTTCTGGCCGGAATCGCCGAACTGAAGCGCAAAAGATATGACGAAGCCTCAAACTGGCTGGCAAAGGCTGCCAAAAGCTACCCTCTCCTGGCCGATTATGCCCTCTATTATCAGGCGGAGTCGGACAGCAGGTCAGGCCGGAGAAACGAGGCAATTGCCGCTCTCAAAACGCTGCTGAAAGAGTATCCCGAATCGCCTCTGGCAAGAAGGGCCCACCTCAGGGAGGGTGACCTTCTTTTCGACACCGACGACTACCTCTCTGCAGAGGCAGTTTATCAGAAGTTTGTCGAAAAATATGCCTCGGGCAACGATACCTTGCAGGCCTCATACAAATCCGCCGTCTGCAGGGAAAAGAGAGGAGACACGTCCGGAGCCGCGGCAATATTTCGCTCCATCTGGCTCAACTCCCCTGCTTCACCTTTGGCAGCGAAAGCCGAAGAGGAGATCAAGCGCCTCCCTTCGACAGCCGTCACTCCCGCCTCATACTCGGCACAGGAGCTGTTCAAACGCGGCAGTTCGCTTTACGACCAGGGCCGCTACGAGTCGGCACTTGCCACCTTCCGATCGATCGATCCGAAGCAGGAGAAAAAGGATTTCAGCGACAGGCTTTCCCTGAAAATCGGGCGGACCCTTTTGAAGCTGCGCCGGTATCAGGATGCCGAACAGAGCCTGAAAGCCCTGGCATCCTCAGATGCCAGAAAGGAGATCAGGTCGGAAGCATCCTATCTCATGGCACGGGCAATCGAAAAGAGCGGCAGGGATGAGGACGCCATCGCAGCCTACAGAAAGATCGCTGCAGATTTTCCCGATTGCGCTGAAGCAGACGACTGCCTGCTTGATGCCGCTTTTATCAGAAAGTTCCAGAACAGACCGGCAGATGTGGTCCAGCAATTAGCAATACTCCTGGACACTTACCCTAAAACTACTCTCAAGCAGCGGGTCATCTGGGAAACCGGCTGGGCTGACTATCTTGCCGGGAACAAACAGGCCGCGGCAGAACAGTTCAGAAAGCTGTTCACCTCCGAGGATTACCGTGAGAGAGCGCTCTACTGGCATGCACGGGCATCGGCCGCTTCCGGCAATACCGCTGCGGCAACTGACGACTATTCGAACCTCCGGAAAGAGTACCCTTTCGGATTCTACACGCTCCGCATACCGAAAGATGAGGCAGAGCCATCTGAAGAGCAGGTACCGAAACTCGCGGCAGATCCGAAGGAATCGTTTCCCCTGCCGGAAGGATTCGAGCGGGTAAAGGCTCTCATCTCCCTCGGCCTTATCGAAGATGCCGGGACCGAGCTTGCCTTTGTCCGGAAAACATCGGGGAAAGGAAAACCGAACCCCGGTCTGGCGAGACTCTACCTGGAGATCGGCAATCATAATGCTGCCATGAGCCTTTACAACTCATCCATGCTGAAACGCTCGCCTGACAGCAGGAGAGCGTGGGCTATCCTGTATCCCCAGGCATTCGGCGAACTGATCCTGAAATATTCCGAAAAAGCCGGCGTCGATCCCAGCCTTGCCTTTGCCGTCATGCGTGCCGAAAGCTCCTTCTCACCCGCGGCAACCTCGCCTGTCGGGGCAAGAGGCTTGATGCAGCTCATGCCCCACACTGCCGCCCTGGTGCTCCACGAGAAGAAGATCGACCCTGACCGGCTTTATGATCCCGAGCTCAACATCCGGCTCGGCACGAAGCACCTGCGGGAGCTGATAGACAGCTACAGCGGCAATCTCGTCGCTGTCATCGCTTCCTACAATGCCGGTGCCCACAACGTGAACCGCTGGCTCAAGACCTATTCCGCCCTTCAGATGGAAGAGTTCATAGAGAGCATCCCGTTCGGCGAAACCAGGGATTACGTGAAAAAGGTCCTTGCATCGGCAGATCTGTACAAAAAGCTCTACAGTACGAAATAATCCCTCCCCGAAGATTCTTTCCGCAGTTGCGACGGTGAGAGCCGTCTCTCACGTCAACGCCTCTGCTTCTGCGGCGACGGCAGTTCGTTCAGCAGCAGTGAAGATCATCGGCGCTGTCGATTGTGGCAGCGTTCGTCCATGTGCCCCGGCTGTTTCCGTTCGATACGGCTCTCGCCGTCGCAATAATCAAAAGATTGGAGCCGTCTCTCAGGTCAACGTTCTGCTTCTGCGGCGACGGCAGTTCGTTCAGCAGCAGTGAAGATCAGCAGCGCTGTCGATTGTGGCAGCATCCGGCCATGTACCCCGGCTGTTTCGTTCGATACGGCTCTCGCCGTCACGGATTCAGCATTTGACAGCATACTGATAATATGTATAATTGCATATGATTGCATAATCCGGCGGAATGAGGCCCAAGATGACAGATGTATCCAACAGCATAGGTTTTCTCCTGGCAAAGGCTTATCAGCGGGCATGCGCTCTCTACAAGGAAAAATTCGACCACTACAACCTGACTCCCCAGCAGTTCGGACTGCTGAGGTTCCTGTGGGAGGAGGACGGTTTGACCCAGGTCGAACTCTCCAACCGCAGCCAGATTGACCGGACCACTATTGGCGGACTGATAGACAGGCTCGAGCAGTCGGGCCTTCTCGTGCGGCTGCCTCACCCCGAGGACAGGAGAGCATACAGGATCTCCCTGACTGACTCGGGAAAAAAACTGGAGAGCGAACTTACCCCTCTCGCCGAGGAGCTGCACAAAGCCATCCTTGCCCGTCTCTCACCCGAAGAGATCGCCTCGCTCACTACCATCCTGCAAAAGCTCAGATAAGTAAGGAGATAACATGTCGCCAGCGAATAAATCTTTCAGAATTCTTGCAGGATCAGCTTCTTTAATTCTTTTGGTCGCGTCTCTGGCCGGAGCAGCCCAGACCACCCTTAAGGAGTGCCTTGACCAGGCACTGCTGAACAACCCTTCGCTCAAGGTCAGCCGCAATGACACCCTGATCCAGGCGGAGAATGTCTCGCAAGCTGCCAGCAGCTACTATCCGAGAGTCGATCTCCAGGCCGGATACACGGTTCTTCTCGACCCTCAGGCGATCAAGACAAACGGCGGGACTTTTGAAACCCAGCAGCCTGATTATGCGTTCGCCTCACTAAGCATCTACCAGACCATCTACGACTTCGGCCGAAGAGACCGGAGAAAAGAGCAGGCGTCCCTTCTCGAAGGGTCCATTGCCTCGAATTACAGCGCCACAAAGAAGGATGTCTCTCTCCAGGTCATTAACAGCTACTACTCGGTACTGCATCAGCTTAGACTTGTTGATGCGGCAAAGGACGAGGTTGCTCAAACGGAGCAGCACCTTAAGATAGCGACAGCTCTCTATGAAGAGGGGGCGACCACAAGGAACGATCTCCTGCAGGCCGGGGTAAAGCTCTCCGCCAGCAGGCAGAAGCTTCTTGCAGCAGGCAACCAGCTCAATAACAATTGGCTTCAGCTGAACTATCTCACCGGCAATGCCCCGGAGAATCGGGCCACCCTCTCCGAAGAGAGTGAAATCGAAGAGCCTCGGCTGGATAAAGACAAACCGTCACTGGAAAAACGTGACGAAATCGCGGCGCAGAAATCCGCCGTCAGAGCCGGTGAATCCCTGGTGGAAGAGAGCAGACGTGAATTCTACCCGGAACTGTTCCTTAAGGCCGGGGTCGATTATCTGCAAAACAGCAAGGTAGTCGAGCAGACCATGGCAGCTGCAACCGTCGGCATCAAGGTCAACCTGTTCGACGGCATGGCAACCACCTCCCGGCAAAGGCAGGCGGTCAAGTTGCTCGAAAAGGAGAAGGACCGTCTCAGAAACCTCGAGGAGGCCCTGCTGCTCGATGTCCATATCGCTCGGAACGACCTGGCCGTAGCCTCGGAGCGGATCAAGATGACCAAATCCGCAATTACCCAGAGCGAGGAAAACCTCCGGATTAACAACGATCGCTACAAGGCACAGGTAGGAACTGCCACCGAGGTGATCGACGCCCAGACCCTGCTCAGCCAGGCAAGAAGCGATCACTACCAGGCCCTGTTCGATCTTCAGGTAGCCAGGGCCAGGGTCAGAAGAGCTACCGGGGAGCTATAGGCTTTGGCATAAGGAGTTTTAACGTGGCATCTGAAGAGATTAACAAGGAGAGCGGAGTTGCAGCCCCAACCGGAAGCGGAAACAGGATCAGGGCAGGCATCATTCTGTTCATCACCCTCGGAGCGATCTTCGCCTTGATTCTCTGGTGGTGGATACACGGCATTAATCGCATAACGACCGACAATGCCTATATCGAAGCACACCTTCATTCCGTTTCAGCAAAAGTCGCTGGCAGGATAGAGAAAGTTGCCGTAATGGACAACCAGTTTGTCCGGAAAGGCGACCTCCTCTTCGAAATCAATCCGACCGACTTCAAGGTGAAGGTCGACGAGGCAGCAGCAGCTCTTGACATGACACTTAACGAGACATCCGGGGATTATGCAAAGGTTGAGCAGAGCCGGGCCGAGCTTGAGCAGAGCCGGGCAAGACTGCTTCAGGCCGAGAGCGATCTCAAGCGAGGGAGTGCGCTGTTCGCAAAAGAGGTCATCCCGCGGGAGCAGCTGGAACGGCTGGAGACTGCGGTCAAGATCGCAGCAGCGCAGGTCGGGGAAAAAGAGGAGAACCTGAGGAAGTCCAGGGCTGAAGCAGGAATGAGGAGCAGCGGAAACAGGGAGGCCAAGAGTGCCCAGCGCAAGGCACAGCTGGAAGAGGCCCGCCTTAAAGTGGAATATGCAAAAGTAACTGCTTCTTCTGACGGGTACGTAACGAGAAAGAGCATCGAACCGGGCAACTATATCCAGACCGGACAGCCGGCAATGGTGATTGTTTCCCTTGCAGACTCATGGGTTACGGCCAACTTCAAGGAGCGCCAACTGACCTACGTGAAGCCGGGGCAGCAGGTTGAATTTTCGGTTGACACATATCCTTCAATAAAGTTCACCGGAAAGGTGGAAAGCATAATGGCCGGAACCGGGGCAGCCTTCTCGCTTCTCCCCCCGGAAAATGCCACCGGCAACTATGTAAAGGTCGTGCAACGTATTCCCGTAAGGATTGCAATCGACCATCAAAGCGACCCGGGGCACCTGCTTCGGGCAGGCATGAGCGTTGTCCCGACAATCTTCACCGGACGGAAGCCTGCCGATATTCTCCGCGATATCATACCGTTCATGTAGGGGCGACGCATGCCTCGCCCCTACAAATGCCCATGAACCCCGACTCTCAGAAAACAGTCAATAAGTGGCTCATCACCCTCTCCGTCATGCTCCCCACCATCATGGAGATCATCGACACTTCGGTCGCCAATGTGGCCCTCCCCCACATGCAGGGGAGCCTCAATGCCGGCACCGATGAGATCACCTGGGTACTGACCAGCTATCTTGTCAGCAATGCCATTGTCCTCCCCATGACGGGCTGGTTGGCCAGAATGTTCGGCCGGAAACGCTTTCTCATCACCTGTATCATCCTCTTCACCATCTCGTCATTTCTCTGCGGAGCCGCTCCCAACCTCGGAATGCTGATTTTTTTCAGAGTTCTTCAGGGGGCTGCCGGCGGAGCACTCATTCCGATAAGCCAGGCGATCATGATGGAGACCTTCCCCCCACACCAGAGAGGGATGGCCATGGCGATCTTCGGCATCGGTGCCATGTTCGGACCGATAATCGGCCCGGCGCTCGGCGGCTATATAACCGACAACATGAGCTGGCGCTGGATCTTCTACATCAATATCCCGATCGGCTTGATCGCCGTGGTCATGGCGACCGCATTCATACATGATCCGGCATATCTGCAGCGTACCAGGATGAAGATCGACTACTGGGGGCTTATACTCCTCTCGACCGGTCTCGGTTCTCTTCAGGTAGTGCTTGACAAGGGTCAACAGGAAGACTGGTTCAACTCGCCTTTTATTCTGGCATTTACCGCACTGTCAATGATCTCCCTGATCCTCATGATCCGGACTGAACTGCGTAATCCGCATCCGATCGTCAACCTGCGCCTGTTCAAGAACATTTCCTACGCTGCCGGAACCTGCATCATGTTCGTGGTCGGTTTCTGCCTTTACAGTTCAATCATGCTGATACCACTCTTCCTGCAGACACTCATGGGGTACAATGCCACAAAAGCCGGGATGGTCCTGGCACCAGGGGGGCTGGCGACACTCTTCACAATGCCTCTCGTCGGGACGATGCTTCAGAAATACGACGGCAGAAAAATAGTCTTCTGCGGCCTATCGGTCGGGGCATGCGCCATGTTCATCATGCGCGGGTTCACTCTTGATGCTGCTTATCCCGACTTTGTCTGGCCGAGAGTAGTTCTGGGGATCGGACTTGCCATGACCTTCGTCCCGCTGACGACGATCACGCTGGCGACTATCCCCAGGGAAGAGATGGGAAATGCTACCGGGATTTACAACCTGATGAGAAATATCGGCGGGAGTTTCGGTATCGCCATCGCCACGACAGTCCTGGCCAGGGATAGCCAGTTCTATCAGACTCAGCTGGCATCACGGATCAACAGTTTCGGCATGAAATACACGATGGCGTATGAAAATATAAAATCCGCCCTTATCAACCGCGGCATAGACTCATTCACGGCCGAAAAACAGGCAACGGCCATGATTTACAACAATCTTCGCCGGCAGGCCGGCATGCTTTCGTACAACCACATCTTCTGGTACGTGGGACTGGCCTTCCTGGGGATAATACCGCTACTGCTGCTGCTCAAAAGACCCAACCTGCAGCATCCCTGACAGTTATTACGGTGATAATTAAACATATGAACAGTAGGGGCGAGGCATGCCTCGCCCAAAAGGATCACCATGAAGACAGCCTATCCACTCTGTATCGACCTTGACCAGCCGGGGCTGACCGGTTTTCGCCAGTTCATCAGCTCCTGGCTCTACTGCGGGGAGAGCTTCAATCTGCTGGTCGATCCCGGTCCGCTTTCGACCATACCTCACCTCATTGCCCGATTGCAGCGTTATGAGGTGGAGCGGCTCGACTACATCCTGCTGACCCATATCCACATCGATCATGCCGGCGGCACCGGTGCGCTGCTCAGGCAGTTTCCCGAAGCAAAAGTCATCTGCCATCCGGACGGCATCCGTCATCTGGTTGCCCCGGCAAAGCTCTGGGAGGGGTCACAAAAGGTGCTTGGCCCGCAACTGGCCGCTGCTTATGGAGAGATAGTGCCGGTGCCCCAGGAGAGCATCCTTTTTGAGGAACAGATAGGCAGAACCGGTGTCCGCGCCTTTCTGACCCCTGGTCATGCCCAGCATCACTGCTGCTATCTGCTTGATGATCTTCTATTTGCCGGTGAGGTTGCCGGAGTTCGCTCTGTTGTGCCGAATGGCATCCTGATCAGACCGGCAACGCCGCCCCGTTTCATTCTGGAGATCGCTCTCGATTCGGTGGAGCGGATGCTGGCTCTCCAGCCCGGGCGGATGGTCTTTGCACATTACGGGATGGTCGATACGGCGGCCCTTCATCTGACGATTGCCAGAAATCAGCTGCTGCTCTGGGTCAAAGGCGCAACGGCAGTCGCAACGGTTGCCGAGGCAGAGCGTGAAGAGGCGATGTTTGCCTGGTTGCAGGAGCATGACGAGCATTACCGGAACATTACTCAACTGCCTGATGACATCAGGGCGCGCGAACGTTACTTCTTCGGCAATACCTACCGGGGGATGGCGGAGTATGTAGCCGAGAGAGCTTGAGTGCAGAAGTCTGCACACCTGACCGTGTACGGAATTTAGATTGACATTAATCCAGGCTAAAGATATAGAAATGCGAATTTGTTATTTAATGATTGGAGGGATTAATGGCTGAGAAAAGAAACATCGGGCGACTTCGCAAAAGACTTACCCTGCGTTTTGGCATCGAAGAGCCGGCCAGGATGGCCTTTACCGAAGACATCTCCTCTACCGGCCTTTTCATCAAGACCGCCAACGTCTGCAAGCCGGGCGCGGTGGTGCTGGTGGAACTGGCATTGGACAACACCACCAGGGTAACCATGGAAGCCGAGGTGGTCTGGGTAAAAAAGGTGCCGCCGCAGATGATTCATCTGGTGAAGAAGAGCGGCATGGGTGTGCGGATGAACCGCTTCATAAATGGTGAGGCCGAATACATGCGATTCTGCGAGGATCTGGTTTCACGGACTCTGTAAGCAACTGTATCCTATCGGAACGAAAAAAGGCGCCTGGCCGGCGCCTTTTCAAACTTCATCACATCTGCTGCAAATGACAATCTACGGCAGTTCGTTCAGATCCTTGAGAATCGCGTTCACATCGAGACCGTGGGCGTTTGCTCCCTGCTCGAGTGTTTCGTTCTGTGCCCCCATGCAGCCGATGCAGCCGAGGTTGTACTTCCTCAGAACCTGTGCTACTTCCGTGTGTGCCTGCAGCGCCTGCGCAAATGTCATATCCTTGTTGAATTTCTCACTCATGTCATAACCTCTCTTGTTGATAGATATTTGATACCATTTCCTGAATACTCTTCACTGTTAACAGGTCACGTATTTGATTTCGATAATCTCATACTCCCTGGTCCCGGCCGGCACCTTGACCTTGACGGAATCATCCAGCTTGTGGCCGATCAGCGCCTTCCCCACAGGTGAAGTGCAGGAGATCTTCCCGAGCTTGATATCGGCCTCTTCCTCGCCGACGATCTTGTAGCATACCTCTTCTTCACTTGCAGTGTCGTAAAGGGTCACGGTCGCACCGAATACGACCTTGTCAGGCTTGAGATTGGACAGATCGATAACATAGGCGCGGGCAAGCTTGTCCTGAAGTTCCTGAATCCGCCCCTCGATGAAACCCTGCCTGTTCTTTGCGGCATCGTATTCCGCATTTTCCGAAAGATCGCCATGCGCACGGGCCTCGGCAATGTCCTGAATAACCTTGGGGCGCTCTTCGCGTATCATCCGCTTGAGCTCTTCCTGCAGAGACTCATGACTCTCTTTTGTCATTGGTACCGAGTGTGACATTAAATTATGGCTCCTTAAAAAAACTGCCGGGGCGGCAATATCTGCCATACCCCGGAAGTTGTAATATATATTAAATGATCTGCATCAGGCAAGAAAATCTTGCAGCGCCTTCACTCCGAGACCTTCCTGCTGAATTGCAACTATTGCATCGACACAAGCCCGTGCACCGGAAACGGTGGTAAAGTAAGTGACGCCGCTGATCAGGGTCTCTCTCCTGATGGAGAAGGAGTCGGCAACAGCCTGGGCCCCGTGGGTCGTGTTGATGACCATGGCAATATCGCCGTTCTTGATCGAATCAACGATGTGAGGACGCCCTTCAAGCACCTTGTTCACGATCTGGACCGAAACTCCCCTCTCCTTGAGATAGACTGCCGTACCACGCGTGGCAATGATATGGAAACCGGCGCTGCTGAGCTTTTGGGCTATCGATACGAGATACTTTTTATCGGAATCCTTGACGCTGATGAAGACCTTGCCTCCGGTCGGAAGCTTCACCCCTGCCCCGAGCTGAGCTTTGGCAAAAGCCTTGGCAAAGGTATCGTCTATCCCCATGACCTCGCCGGTGGACTTCATCTCCGGGCCGAGGATGGTATCAACCCCGGGGAATTTGACGAACGGAAAGACCGACTCCTTGACCGCGATATGCTTGATACTGATCTCCTCAAGCACTCCCTGCTCTTTCAGGCTCCTGCCCCCCATGATGCTGGCGGCGATCTTGGCCAGAGGCCTCCCAGTCGCCTTTGAAACAAATGGAGAAGTCCTCGATGCCCGCGGATTCACTTCAAGGATGTAAATCTCGTCACCCTTCAGGGCGAACTGTACGTTCATGAGCCCCTTGACACCAAGTTCGAGAGCCATGGCACGAGTCTGCCGCCTGATCTCGTCAACGACAGCTGGAGATATGGAGTACGGCGGAAGCGAGCAGGCCGAATCGCCGGAGTGAATCCCGGCCTCCTCGATATGCTCCATGATCCCGCCGATGACAAAATTGGTGCCGTCGCAGAGAGCATCCACATCGATCTCTATTGCCTCGTCAAGAAACTTGTCTATGAGTATCGGATGTTCCGGAGATACCAGGACTGCAGTAAGCATATAGCGGCGCAGATTATCCACATCATAGACGATCTCCATGGCCCGGCCTCCGAGTACGTACGACGGACGGACAACAACCGGATAGCCGATCCGGTCGGCAACCTTTTCCGCTTCTTCGAAAGAGCGTGCCGTGCCGTTTTCCGGCTGTTTCAGACCGAGCTTGTGCAGCATCTCCTGAAAACGCTCGCGGTCTTCGGCGCGGTCGATGGAGTCGGGTGAAGTCCCGATTATCGGCACTCCGGCCTTTTCAAGGGCAACGGCGAGCTTCAGCGGAGTCTGCCCGCCGAACTGGACTATGACTCCATAAGGCTTCTCAATATCGACGATGGAGAGGACATCCTCATACGTCAGGGGCTCGAAATACAGCCGGTCCGAGGTATCGTAGTCAGTCGAAACAGTCTCCGGATTGCAGTTGACCATGATCGTCTCATAACCGTCTGCAGCAAGGGCGAATACCCCATGCACGCAGCAGTAGTCGAACTCTATCCCCTGCCCTATCCTGTTCGGACCGCCACCGAGAATGATAATCTTTTTACGGTCGGAGACCTCTGCTTCGCACTCATCCTCGTAGGTCGAGTAGAGATAAGGGGTGTAGGCGACAAACTCGGCCGCGCAGGTGTCAACCCTCTTGAATACGGGCTTGATGCCAAGTGAGAGCCGTAGCTGACGGATTTCCTCGTCATTCTTCCCCCAAAGCTTGCCCAGGAAATTGTCGCTGAACCCGTACTGTTTGGCCTCGCGAAGCAGATCGGCAAAACCCGTAGGGGCGAGGCATGCCTCGCCCTGCTTACCGGTGACCCCATCAAGGGCGACGCATGCGTCGCCCCGACATGCCTTCAGCTCCTCCTCTTTCTCGATTATCTGCCTGATGTTATGGAGAAACCAGGGATCGATGGCGGTAATTTCATGGATCTCCTCGACTGTCATGCCGGAGCGCAAGGCATCACCGATGTACCAGGGACGGTCGCAGTTAGGGGTGCGAAGTTTTTCAACAAGAGTCTGCTGCTCTTTTGACGTCAGCGCCCGCCTGGTTTCGCTGGCAAGGTCGAAAAGCCGGGACTCAAAGCCTGAAGAGCCAATTTCAAGAGAGCGGAGCGCTTTCTGGAAGGACTCCTTGAAGGTCCTGCCGATAGCCATGACTTCGCCAACGGATTTCATCTGCGTCGTTAGGGTGGCATCGGCTGTCGGGAACTTTTCAAAGGTAAAACGAGGGATCTTGGTGACGACGTAATCGATTGTCGGTTCGAAGCAGGCCGGCGTTTCGCGGGTGATATCGTTGATGATCTCATCCAGTCGGTAGCCGACAGCCAGCTTGGCGGCAATCTTGGCAATCGGGAAACCGGTAGCCTTGGAAGCAAGGGCCGAGGAGCGGGAGACGCGGGGATTCATCTCGATGACGACGAGGCGGCCGTCACGCGGGTTGATCCCGAACTGGATGTTGGAGCCGCCGGTATCGACCCCGATCTCCCGGATTATCTTGAGCGACGCATCCCGGAGTATCTGGTACTCCTTGTCGGTCAATGTCTGTGCCGGGGCAACGGTTATGGAGTCGCCGGTATGGACCCCCATCGGGTCGAAGTTCTCGATTGAACAGATGATAACCACGTTGTCCGCAGTATCTCTCATAACTTCGAGCTCATACTCCTTCCAACCGATAACCGACTCTTCGACCAGAATCTCGTCCGTCGGAGAAGCATCGATCCCTGCCAGCGCCATCCGCTCGTACTCCTGCATGTTGTAGGCGATGCCGCCGCCGGTGCCGCCGAGAGTGAATGACGGCCGAATAATCGCCGGGAATCCGATCTCCTTGATAACTTCCATCGATTCGACATAGTTATGAGCCAGACCGGATTTGGGGACGGCAAGATTGATCCGTTGCATGGCCTGCTTGAAGAGGGTGCGATCTTCCGCCATTTTGATGGCGGGAAGCTTGGCGCCGATCAGCTCAACGCCGAATTTTTCCAATATTCCCATCTCAGCAACGGCAACCGCAGTGTTAAGTGCCGTCTGGCCTCCCAAGGTAGGCAGAATCGCATCAGGACGCTCCTTCTCGATTATCTTTACCAGCATCTCGGGAGTAACCGGCTCCACATAGGTACGGTCGGCAAAGTCCGGGTCGGTCATAATGGTCGCCGGGTTGCTGTTAAGAAGCACGACCTCGTACCCTTCCTCCTTCAGTGCCTTGCAGGCCTGTGTCCCGGAGTAGTCGAACTCGCACGCCTGGCCTATGACGATAGGCCCTGCACCGATGATGAGTATCTTTTTTATGTCTGTACGTTTTGGCATTATCAGTAAACTCCTTACAGTTATTTCCTTCGTAGGGGCAAGGCATGCCTTGCCCAGGGCGACGCATGCGTCGCCCCTACATTAAAATCAACGGAAAATAAAAAATACAGCCCCGGCCATACAACAGCCAGCCCACAAGTAATCCCATTTCAGCGGCACTCCCATATAGAAGACCGCAAACGGGACAAAGACGCAGAGCGTAATCACTTCCTGGGTGATCTTCAGCTGTGACAGGGTAAAACTGCCGTTATAGCCGATGCGGTTGGCCGGGACTTGAACCAGATACTCGAAAAATGCTATTCCCCAGGAAACGAGCACGGCTATGAACCAGTGCCTGTTATGCAGGTTCTTAAGGTGCGCATACCACGCAAAAGTCATGAAAACATTGGAGATGGCCAGAAGTACGATTGTCCTCACACGGCTCCTCGCAGGTCGTCAAGTTCCTGCACCCAGCCGCTTTCCAGTCCGCATTCCTCAAGAGCCGCTGTTGCCTTTTCGTACTCGGAATGGGTCAACGAACGGTTTATCCCTTCGGTGTCTGCTGCAGTATGGGCAGGAAAATACTGGCTCATAAGAGCAATATGAGTCTCAACACCAAGATTCCCGGCGATCCATTTCAGCGTTTCACTCGTGCCCGCTTTCCCTCCAGGAAGGACGAGGTGACGGATGATGATCCCTTTGACGGCGACACCTTCCTCATCAACCTGAAGGTGGCCTGACTGCCTGAACATCTCCAGAACAGCCAGACGGTTTATTGGCATGTAGCCTGGAGCTGAAGAGATATCAACTGCCGACTGGTTGTCCGAATACTTCATATCCGGCAGGTAGACAGAGACTATTCCTTCCAGTAGATGAAGAGCATCCACCTTCTCGTAACCGCTGGAGTTCCAGACAATGGGCAGCTTGAAACCTTCCGGAATGGCCAGCCATAATGCCGCCAGAATCTGCGGCAGAAAATGGGTCGGCGTTACGAAGTTTATGTTGTGCGCCCCGCGCCGCTGCAGCACGAGCATCTTGTCCGCCAACCCCTTGGTGGAAAGCTCGCTTCCTGACCCCAGCTGGCTGATGGGAAAGTTCTGACAGAACCTGCATTTCAGGGAACAGTCGGAGAAGAATATCGTACCGGAACCTCTGCTTCCTGAAATGGGCGGTTCTTCGCCCCGGTGCAGATTGGCCGAGGCGATCTTCGGTTTCAGCCCAGACCGGCAGATGCCAGTTTCGCCGCGTAACCGGTTGACCCCGCAGTCATGCGGGCAGAGGTCGCATGAAGCAAGCCGGGCATAGGCAGATTTCACCCGTTGAAGCAGCTCACCTGAATTGTAAAGATCAATATAGGTCATCTTGATTACTTGTAGGGGCGGACGGCGTCCGCCCAGGGCGCATGCCATGCGCCCCTACGATTTATGTTTCTCCATCATTTCTAAGAATCTCCCGAACAGGTATTGCGAATCATGCGGCCCCGGCGACGCCTCCGGATGATGCTGTACCGAGAAAATAGGGAGGTTGCAGTGGCGGATCCCTTCTACCGTCTGGTCATTGAGGTTTTCATGCCCCAGACAGGCTGCATCGCCGAGCGAATCGAGGTCGACGGCAAAACCGTGATTCTGTGCCGTAATCTCCACCTTTCCGGTCGAAAGGTCCATAACCGGAAGATTCGAGCCGTGATTACCAAAGGGGAGCTTGACGGTTTTCCCTCCAAGAGCCAGCCCCAGAAGCTGATGCCCGAGACAGATACCGAAAATAGGTTTCTTGCCGATTAACTTTCTGATCTCTTCCTGGACTTTTACCAGAGGCTCCGGGTCACCGGGGCCATTGGAGAGGAAAATCCCGTCAGGGTTCATGGCAAGCGCTTCTTCGGCAGGGAAAGTCGCAGGAACTACTGTCACGTCACACCCTGCATCGACGAGACAGCGCAGGATGTTGTACTTGATCCCGAAATCGTAGGCCACCACCTTGTACTTGAGGCCTGCCGGGTCTGCCTGAGGATAACCGCTCTCCAGATCCCACACCCCTTCGGTCCAATGATACGGCTTATCACAGGAGACACCGCTGGCCAGGTCAAGTCCTGCCATGCTCGGAGCTGCTTTTGCTTTTGCAACAAGGCTGGAGTGATCGGCATCAACGGTAGAGATCACCCCGTTTTGTGCCCCCTTGTCACGAAGATGACGGGTAAGCGCCCTGGTATCGATGCCCTGAATTCCGACAACGCCGTTCTCCTTGAGATAGGCATCAAGACTCATGGTAGCTCGCCAGTTCGAGTAGTTATCCTGATACTCCTTGACGATGAAGCCGGAAAGGAAAAGTCCACGACTTTCGATATCCTCGGGATTGATACCGGTATTGCCGATCTGGGTATAGGTCATGGTAACCATCTGACCGCGATACGACGGATCAGTCAGAACCTCCTGATAACCTGACATGGCAGTGTTGAAGACCACCTCACCTTGTGCCTCGCCGGTCGCGCCGAACGATTTGCCTTCAAAGATGCGCCCGTCAGCGAGTGCAAGAATTGCTTTCATGTTTTAATGCTCCAGTGTTTAGTTTGCTTTAACCAGTTTTCCATCAACTATTGTAGCAACAGCTGCCCCCTTGACCTTCCAGCCAAGAAACGGCGAGTTCTTCGACTTGCTGAAGAGTTTGTCCGCCTCGACAATCCACTCAGCGTTAGCATCGAAAACAGTAATGTCGGCAACCGCACCGACCTTGAGAGCACCTCTGCCGATACCGAGAATGTTCGAAGGATTGCAGGACATTTTCTCAACAAGCTGCTTAAGCGACAGCACTCCTTCATTCACGAGTGCAAGGGAAAGCGGCAGTGACGTTTCAAGACCGATGATGCCGTTCATCGCCTCATTGAACTCGACATCCTTTTCGTCAAGATGATGGGGAGCGTGATCGGTTGCGATGCAGTCTATAGTGCCATCCTTAAGCCCTTCCTTTATGGCGGCTACATCATCCGTTTCACGAAGCGGTGGATTCATTTTGGCGTTGGTATTGTACCCCCGCACAGCATCATCTGTCAGGGTGAAGTAGTGCGGGGCGGTTTCACAGGTTACCTTCACACCACGGGCCTTTGCTTCCCGGATTATCCTGACCGAGTCTTTAGTTGAGACGTGGGCAATGTGAATCGGTGATCCGGTGTACTCTGCCAGCATCACATCCCGCGCTGTAGCAATATCCTCAGCAACCCGCGGGATTCCTTTCAGACCGATCTCGGTTGATGTGAACCCCTCGTTCATGGTCCCCTCACCGACCAGGGAAAGATCCTCTGCATGCGAGATTACCATGATTCCCATACCGCGGGCATACTCAAGTGACCGCCTCATGAGCTCGGCATTTCCAACCGGCTTGCCGTCATCAGACACAGCAACGCACCCTGCTTCCTTGAGCTCTCCCATCTCGGACATACGCTCACCGTTCATGCCGTAGGTGATGGTCCCTACAGGAAATACATTGCAGAAACCCTCCGCCTTAGCCTTGTTGATGATATAGCTGGCAATAGCCTTGTTATCGATGACCGGCTTCGTATTCGGCATACAGCAAACCGAGGTGAATCCGCCGGCAGCTGCAGCTCTTGTGCCGCTAACGATATCCTCCTTGTACTCGAGTCCCGGATCGCGCAGATGGACATGCATGTCGATCAGTCCGGGAACCACGAATTTGCCGGAGGCATCGACAACCTCGGCTCCCGCAGGAGCAGACAGCCCTTTGCCAAGTTCCTTCACAAGTCCGTTTTCAACCAGCACATCCAGAACCTCATCCAGACCCTGAGTCGGGTCAACCACCCTGCCGCCTTTTATCAGTAAACTCATAGTTTCACCTCGTTAAGAGAGTAATTAGTAATATCTTGCCGAACGGTCAATTTTGCGCCGGATCAAGGCTGTCGAGTGGCTGCGCGGAGGCGTAGCAGCGCTACGCCGCACAAGCTGACACGAAGACTTACGCCGAGCCGGCGGAAAAGTGGCCGTTCAACCTACTCCAGTTCGCCGCCGCAGACGTGGTACAGCATGGCCATCCTCACCGCGACCCCGTTTTCCACCTGTTTAAGGATGTGTGACTGATCCCCGTCAACTACATAGGATGACATCTCGACACCACGGTTTATCGGACCAGGGTGCATGACCATGGCAGCAGGTTTGGCAAACTTGAGATTTGCCGGGTTAAGTCCGAAATAGCGTGAATACTCCCTCGTGTTGGGCATCAAGGTTTTCCCCTGACGCTCCTGCTGAATCCTGAGCATCATGACGACATCAGCGTCCTGAATCGCTTCTTTCATGGTTGCACAGGAAGTTACGTTGCCGAGCTTCTCGACACCTGGAGGGACCATGGTCGGTGGGCCAGCAACAAATACGTGGGAACCCATCTTGGTAAGGCCCTGAATATTGGAGCGGGCAACACGGCTATGAGTAATGTCACCAACTATCGCAACCTTCAGCCCATCGAGACGGCCGAATCTGTCCTTGATCGTGAGCATATCCAGTAGCCCCTGCGAAGGATGTTCATGAGTACCATCCCCGGCATTTATAATGGAGCAGTTAGGCATCTTCTTGGAGAGAAAGTAATGCGCCCCTGACACCGCATGACGCATGACGATGATATCCGGCTTCATGGCAAGAAGGTTGAGTGCTGTATCGGAAAGTGTCTCGCCCTTGGTTGAGGAACTTGTAGAAGGCGAGATGTTGACAGTGTCGGCAGAAAGCCTCTTTCCGGCAATCTCGAACGAGGTACGCGTCCGGGTTGAGGCCTCGTAAAACAGATTGATAATAGTTTTACCACGAAGCGTAGGAACTTTCTTGATGTCGCGGCTGTTAATCTCCCGCATATTCTCTGCGGTCGATAACAGAAGCTCCATCTCTTGCTTGGTCAGATCCCTGAGTGCAATGATATCCTTGTGTCTGAACTCCATTGAAGCCTCCCCCTCAGTTAAAGTGGTTACAGACAACTACGAGCTACTTTTCAAGAACTACTTCGAGTGGAACTTTAGACTCATCGAAAATGACCTTGATATTCTCCTTGATACTTGTAGGAACATTTCGGCCGACAAAATCGGCCCTGATCGGAAGCTCCCGGTGTCCCCTGTCTACGAGCACAGCAAGCTGGATGGATGCAGGTCGACCATGATCCATGATGGCATCCATTGCTGCCCTGATCGTACGACCGGTAAAAAGAACGTCATCGACAAGAATTACCTTCCCTCCCTCAATCGGGAAAGGGATATCGGTCTTTCCAACAGGAAGGTGAGCGGCATGCCCTTTAAAATCATCGCGGTACAGGGTTATATCGACCTCCCCAACCGGCATCCTTCCACCTTCGATCTCTTCAAGCCTTTTGGCCAATTCATGCGCCAGGTAGACCCCTCCGGTTCTGATGCCGACAAGGACCAGATTCTGTACCCCCTTGTTCCTCTCGAGAACCTCATGGGCTATCCTCGTCAGTGCCCTGCGAATACCGGTTCCATCAAGTATTACCGTAGACTCGTCACCCATGGTTACCCTCCTGCCCGACCTTGATTAAATAACTTCAACTTACGAAAAAAAGAGCCTCCCCGCGCAGATGCAGAAAGGCTCTTCTCAAAATTAATGACAAAGATTGTTTCAGGCACCTTTGCTAACCTCACGGGGTTATCTTAAAAGGTTAAATTCTGGAGTTAAAATATAGCTGAAGAGAAACGAAGTCAAGGCAATTTTAGGCAGTAAAAAAACAAAAAACGGCCACCCTTTCAAGAGTGGCCGCCGTTGCATAAATGGTGATCCCAAGGGGACTTGAACCCCTGTTACCGACGTGAAAGGCCGGTGTCCTAACCGCTAGACGATGGGACCTTGTGAAATGCTTGGATGTCCAGCCTTCCAAGGAAAAATGTTTATATCAGAGCAGAAATATTGAGTCAAGCTTTTTTGGGCACAGAGATCATCTGGCAATAATTTTGATAAATTTGTACAGATAGTCGACTCCTGACCAGACCGTGATGACAAAGGCTATCCAGAGGTAAAACATCCCTACATTATGCATATTTACAATAAAAAGAGGATTGTTTGACGAGAAGAGCCAATGGTAGTCGAAATGAAGTAGGAGCGCGATTATCGCTACAATCTGGAAAATGGTTTTAAACTTTCCGAGATCACTTGCAGAAATCACAATACCTTCCGATGAAGCAATCCCTCTCAAACCGGTAATTATTATCTCGCGGCCAAGTATTACCAGAACCATCCATGCCGGGACCCTGGCTAATGGTGTTATCATTATCAGGGCGGCCATTACTATCAGTTTGTCGGCAATCGGATCAAGAAATTTGCCAAAAACTGTCACGATACCCATTTTTCTTGCAAGGAAACCGTCAAGCCAGTCGGTAAAAGAGGCAACAGAAAACAGTGCGGCAGCCCAGAAGCAAGGCTCTCTCTCTCCGGTCAAAAGGAGAACGGCCATCACCGGAATTGCGGCAATGCGCATCAATGTCAGGATATTGGGTATGTTCCAAATGGTTTGAGGTTTCTGGGCAGTTTCAGACATCGAGCAACCGTTTAAAATATGGATTAGTTGGAAGTATAGGATTTCTGATAACTAAGAACCTTGGAGACATAGTTTCGAGTCTCTTCATAAGGAGGGACCCCTCCGTATTTTGCAACTTTTGACATACCAGCATTGTATGCAGCAAGGGCAAGAGACACATCTCCCTTGAAAGTGTCCAGAAGGAACTTGAGATACCTGACTCCGCCACGGATATTGTCGCTGGGATTGAAAGAATCACTGACCTTGAGTTGCTGGGCAGTGCCCGGCATAAGTTGCATAAGACCTTCGGCACCTTTGCTCGAAACCGCATTGGGATTATACCCTGACTCGGCATGAATGACTGCTTTCACCAGAGACTTCGGAACTCCGTACTGATGACAACATGAAGCAATAATTGAATCGAACTCTGCGGGATTCCTCGAAAGCTTCCTCAACCCGAAGTCAGTTCGCAGCCTCTTGTCCTTCTCGATGTCGCGCATGAATATCTTGAATTTCCGATCAGTGGGAGCATCGGTAAAATGAAGGGTTCCGTCAGGGCCCTCATACCTGTAGATGTCTGCAGACGATTCATGCGAAAAGAGCAAAATCGCAAAGAGAATGACCGCAGACGTATGTAACCGGTAAAACATCATAAAATCACCTTGTTCCATATATATAGACGATTTACCTGCTTATTACAAGCTTCAAACGGAACTATAAATCCTTGAATGCAAAAAGCATTTGACAAGCACACCAAGAATATTTAGATATATGAATAATAGTTATAAAAGGAGATACGGATGGCGTTCCCGAAAGAGATGAGCTTTACCAATGAAGCAGAAGTACTGAAAGTGCTCGGCCACCCGGTTAGACTTAAAATAGTCACAGGGCTCTGCAGCAAGGAGTGTAATGTGAAAAACATCTGGGAGTGCCTGGGACTTCCTCAAGCTACTGTCTCACAGCACCTGGCTTTATTGAAGAACAAGGGTATCATAGCGGGCAAACGCGAAGGTGCAGAGGTTTTTTATTCCGTCATTCACCCTCTGGCAATTAAAATAGTCGGGATACTGACCTAAAAACCAGCTTTAAATGCTTTTCCGTAAATCACTTCGTAGGTCGCAGGCACCCCTCCGGAGACACTGAATCTCTCCTTGTATACCCGGATCATCTCTTCTATGACACTTCGGCCTGAAAGACCTCTGACTGCTGCGCCTGAGGCACTGCCCGCCCCGATCCCCTTTAGAGAACGAACAAGATCCTTCACTTCCCTATGAATTTCGACTTCCATCTCGCTTTCAACAACAACACTTTTGAACCCGGCTGCATTTAACATATCCAGAACATTCTTTTGCGATACGAATCTGTGGGTTCTGTCAGGCAATGCTCTGCCCGCTACAGAAACAGCTGATTGATACGACTCTCGAAGTTCAAAAAGAGTCCTTTCCCCAAAAAGAGTAAATGAAAACCAGCTGTTTGGTCTCAGAACGCGGAAAACTTCTGCAAAAGCAGTTTCAAGCGGATCAATCCATTGATAGGTCGAGGTTGAGACAACAAGATCGAAGCTCCCCTCTCGGAACGGGAGACATTCGGCATCACCGCAGGCCAATGAAACATGTGCGTTCGCCTGAAAGCGTTTCTTGGCATAACTGGTCATGCCAAAAGCAAGATCTACCCCGATAATTTGAACATCAGGAAACTTATTATTCAAAGATTCCAGAAGCCGTCCGGTGCCAGCCCCGATATCGAGTATGGCATGTGGAGGAGCCATGTTTTCAGTCAGCAGCCCTGCAAATCGATCAGTCACTCTTTTCTGAACAACTGCAAGCGAATCATAATAATCCGCACGAGTACTGAAAGCCTTTCTTACGATGTCCTTGACAATTCCGCTCATAACGACTGAATAAAACCTGTTATCAATGAATTAAACCTTCCCGGGCGGGAAAGAAACGGGGCATGACCTGTGTTGGCAAATAGTTCAAGGCTTGCTCCCTGAATAATGGAAGACATATACTCGGACGCTCCGGGCAGGCATATCTTGTCGTCAGTACCATGAATCAGAAGGACGGGAACTGAAATTTCCGGCAAAAGGCTTCGCAAATCAGAATCGATCAGGGCTTTCAGAGCAGATGCTGCAGCAGAGTAATCCGGAAGCCTGCCAACAGTTCTGCTTGCTATCCTGACTAGATCGGCCTTACTGATCTCCCCTTCGGAGAACATCGCCTTGAAAAAATCCCCGGCAGTTGACTCATAGTCCCTTTTGAGCTGCCGGGCCATATTTCTGACCTCAGACAGAGATACTCCGAAAGGATAATCGCTCTGTTTGCAGAAACATGGAGTCCCCCCTATCAGAATCATTCCGGCCACTTTCCAGCTCATAACACTGTAAAAACGTAATGCGACCTGTGCCCCCATCGACCACCCGGTGATTACTGCACGATCGATCTTTAGATGAGCCAGCAGTTCGCTGATATCATTAATACAGTTATCGTAGCTGAATTCGGGTTCACGTGAATCACCATGTCCCCTCAAATCTATTGTTATTATTCGAAACAGAGCGGACAGCGGCTCCTGAAAAGACCATACCTTCCCTGACATCATCCATCCATGCAGAAAAAGCACCGGAATCCCTTCACCATGGTCGGAATAAACGATAACCGATCCGTCTTCAGCCGTAAAATCAGACATGTCAGACAAGACCTGTCTTCTGTCCGGCCTCAATGATCCTGGCAGCGGCTTCTTCAAGGTCGGACGAAGAATGAGTTGCCATGACGGTGCATCTCAAACGGCACTCCCCTGGAGGGACTGTCGGAGGGCGAATCCCCTGAACAAATATCCCTTGATCCAACAACACCCCTGACAGCTTCATCGTCTCTTCTGCTTCACCCACTATGACTGGAATTATCTGCGTTTGACTGTCAAGGGTATTAAAGCCGGCCCTTGACAGCAGCCCGGAAAAAAGGGCTCTGTTCGACTCAAGTGAACTTCTTAACCTTTCACCTTCAGTCGATTCGACAATGTTTATTGCCGCGATTGAAGCCGCCAGAACGGCTGGAGGAAGCGAAGTGGAGAAGATAAAGCTTCTGGCCTTATTGCGGAGATAATCGACCATCTCTGCCGAGCCTGTCACATATGCTCCGAAGCTGCCTAACCCCTTACCCAGTGTCCCCATATGGATGTCAATCTGATCTGCAACGCCAAGGAACTCCGCAGAGCCTCTCCCGCTACAACCCATAACAGCAGTACCATGTGCATCATCGACCATTAAGAGAGCATTG
>JBGQLM010000053.1:0-25483 GCA_041500085.1 Geobacteraceae bacterium | reverse complement strand
CCATCACCAACAGCCCGGTCACCTATAGCGGCTCGGCACAGACCGCGACGGTAGCATGTCTGGGCGGCGGCACAGCAACCCTGGCCAGCGGCGGCACCGGCACCAACGCCGGTTCCTACCCGGCTACGGTCAACTGCGCGGCCAGCGCCAACTATGCCTCAGCCAGCGGACTTGCGGCCGGCAACTTCGTGATCAGCCCGGCCACCCCGACCGCCTCCATCACCAACAGCCCGGTCACCTATAGCGGCTCGGCACAGACCGCGACGGTAGCATGTCTGGGCGGCGGCATAGCAATCCTGGCCAGCGGCGGCACCGGCACCAATGCCGGTTCCTACCCGGCAACGGTCAACTGCGCGGCCAGCACCAACTACAATACGGCGTCTGGCCTTACGCCCACCAATGGCGCCTTCGTGATCAGCAAGGCGGCGGCAGCGGCAGCGGTATCGAACTCACCGCAAGTGTATGACGGCAGTGCCAAGACCATTGCGGTAACGTGTACGGGTGGCGGCACGGTAAGCAACATCACCCCGGCCACGGCGACCCCTGTCGGGACGTACCCCGCGACGGCAGACTGCGCGACGAGCACCAACTACAACGCCGGGACCGGTCTTGCTGCCGGTAGCTTCGTGATCAGTGCGGCAACGCAGACAGCAACGGTTACCAACTCGCCGGTAACCTACAACACCTCTCCGCAGGCAGCCGCCATCACCTGTTCCGGTGCTGGCGCAGTGAGCAACGTCAGATACAACGGCTCCGGTACCGTACCGACCAACGCGGCAACCTACGCAATATTGGTTGACTGTGCGGCAAACGGCGGCTTCAGCGCAACAGCCAACGTCGCGGCCGGCAACTTCGTAATCAACCCGGCCATCCCGACCGCCTCCATCACCAACAGCCCGGTCACCTATAGCGGCTCGGCACAGACCGCGACGGTAGCATGTCTGGGCGGCGGCACAGCAACCCTGGCCAGCGGCGGCACCGGCACCAACGCCGGTTCCTACCCGGCCACGGTCAACTGCGCGGCCAGCGCCAACTACAGCGCGACGGCGGGCCTTACGCCCACCAATGGCGCCTTCGTGATCAGCAAGGCCGACCAGAGCATAGGCGCCATTACCTTTACTCCTGCGACCCTGGCAGTCAGCGGCACCACGACGGCCAGCGCCACAGCCACTTCCGGCCTGGCGGTCACCTTCAGCTCCACTACACCAGCCGTCTGCACGGTGAGCGGCAATATCGTAATCGGAGTCAGTGCCGGCGGTTGCACCATCAAGGCCAATCAGGCTGGTAATGTTTCGTACAACGCCGCTCCGGAGGTGACACAGCCACTGACCGTGACCGGGGGAACTACTAATGTGACTCTCACCATCACAACCGCCGGTGCCGGTACCGGCACTGTATATAGCAGTCCGGGGGCAATTTCATGTGCTAGTGGCAGCGGTACAGGCTGCAGCGATACCTTTACTAACCCCACGGATGTCACGCTTACCGCAGCCCCCGACTGGAAATCCGAGATCGTCTGGACGGGCGGCTGTATTGGTACCGGCAATAGCTGTGGTCCCTTCACCCTGAACGGCGACGCCGGGGTTACCGCTACCTTCAATTATAAACCGCTGGTCATGATGCCGGGGCCTTTGTACTATGCCACCATCCAGGATGCATATAATGCTTGTGTAGAGGGTACAGTTCTCAAGGGTAGGGACCAGACCTTTACCGAGGATCTCGTCTTCGACAAGACAGCCAATGTGATCTTCGAGGGCGGCAACAATGCGGCATGGACCGTGGTAGGAAATACGACCATCCACGGTACTGTGACCATGGGTGGCGTGGCAGGCGGAAGCGTCACAATAAGCAACATGATCATTCAGTAAGTTGCAGCCATTGCCAATCGCGGCGAAGAGTAAAAAGCCATGAGCATTGCCATACAGAGCAGGCAGTACCAAAAGGTGCTGCCTGCTGTCTTACTCGGAACAGTTACCAGAATCGGTTACTACCGCGATACCCTGCCGAAACTGGTCATTACTGTAAAGAAAAACGATTCGCTGGCCATACCGTTTAGAGACGGGGAGCGCATTCCATTTCCCTTTGTTATAAACGGTAAATGTTTCACGGCCGGGATCAGAACAACCAACCGCTCAGCCACCGTTATGATCTCACCGGATCTGGACGATGCCGAACACAACCCGGTCAGGTTGACAGACCTGCTATATACCTTCGGCTGGGACGATAAGAGCTCTCGAGTCGAATTAACGATCAAAGACGGAGTTATCAACTGCTTGTAAATATTCTTTAAGTGACGTCGATTAGGGTGTATCCGGAAAGCTCAGGGGATATCCAGAAAATAGAGGGGGCATACCTGATAAGTTCAAATCTGAACTTTCGGATATGCCCCCTTTAACTTGTTCACAGCCGATTATTTGAAGGTCTTGAGAACATACTCCGCAATTGCCTTGGCATCCCTGTCGGAAATAGTCTTTGCATCGAATGCCGTCATGCCGGGACCGGGTTCCCGCATGTTCTTGACAACCCCTTGCGAGTTCTTGATCCCGTTTTGATTCAAATCCTTCTTGTGGAGAGTGCGCGCCTGGTTGACGATGTTGCCTCCATCAGGGTGACAGACAGCACAGTGCTGTTTGAAAAGTGCTTCACCGGTAGCGGCAATGGCGGTGGAGGCGGCGGTTGCAAGGATTACTGTTCCAACGAGAATTAGCTGTTTTTTCACGGTTGCACTCCTTTGGTATGGTCTGCCAGCCTAGCCTGTTCTTGATCGGATGTTCTACAGGCATCGCTGTTTCAATACTTATAACACAGATTTCGTGTTCGACCAGCCACTTTGGATCCGGAAGCGGAACTAAGTGTCTTCTGACCGTAGCAGTGACGTATTTACTACGTCCGGGTTCCCTGGATGCCGCGTAAAGCAGTAGCCGGGACGATGAGCCTGATAAGCACCTGAATTGACAACCGGTAACTGCTTGCTATTATGTTAAGACGCTTAACGAGCTTAGCCAGACAGTCAATTTCCGCTCTTTCCCTGGTGAACATCATGAAAAAATCGTGGCTTATTGCCGGTCTGGTTATAATGGGGGGAGCTATTGTCGCCGGTCTGGTGGTAATGTACATCCTGCCGCTGGATCTTCGCGACCGCTCACCACTTCAACCGCTCGCCTTCAGCCATAAAGTGCATGCCGGTGACAACGGTATCCATTGTCTCTTCTGTCACCGCTACGCTCCGAAGTCGCCGCTGGCCGGCATTCCGGCGGTGGCGGACTGCCGGGCCTGTCATCAGTTCATCTCTCCGAATGCTCCTGAGATCAGAAAATTGATAGCATTCTGGGACAAACGCGAGCCGATCCCCTGGGTCAGGGTCTACAGCCTGCCGGATCATGTCTATTTCCCGCATATGATGCACCTCCGTGCCAAAGTAGGTTGCACTACCTGTCACGGTGAAGTTGCCTCCATGAAGCGCATTACCCGGTCCGCCAGCCTCAAGATGGGGTGGTGCCTGGACTGTCATCGTCGGCACAAGGCCAGCATCGATTGCTGGACGTGTCATAAATGAGGTTCCGATGAAGCGGAGAACTTTTTTGCAGCTCAGCGGCATGACGGCTGCCGGGGCAATGCTGTCCGGATGTCAGTCGGCCAACGAGAAACTGATTCCCTACCTGGTCCCTCCTGATGAGGGAGTGACTCCCGGCAGAGCAAATTACTATGCCAGCTCCTGCCGCGCCTGTCCGGCAGGCTGCGGCATCCTGGTCCGGGTTTCCGAAGGTCGGGCAAAAAAAATTGAAGGAAATCCGGCTCACCCGGTCAATCGGGGGAGGCTCTGCGCGCGAGGGCAGGCAATCCTGCAGGAGCTTTACCACCCGGACCGGGTAGCGCATCCGCTCAAGCGGAGCGGTCCGCGCGGTTCAGGCGAGTATACGAAAATATCCTGGGAAGAAGGACTGCAACTCCTCGCAGGCCAGCTCAAGACCCTGCAGCAGGAGAAGAACGAAGAACGTCTGGCTTTGATGACGCCACAATTGCAGGGGTCCATGGCGGAACTGGCCTCCGGCTTCATGCACGCCTTCGGTTCGCCGCACCACCTCTCCTTTGAGCTGCTCAGTCCCGACTGGTTGCGCACGGCTACCCGTCGCACCTTTGGCCAGCCGGGCCTCCCCTGGTACGATCTGGCCGAGACCCGCTACCTGCTGAGCTTCGGCGCCGATTTCGTCGAGACTCACCTGTCGCCCGTCCATTATGGTAACGCCTTCGGCCGGATGCGGCAGGGGCGGGATACGGTCCGTGGACATTTCACCTACGTTGGTGGCCGGATGTCGCTGACCGGCGCCTCGGCCGATCGCTGGCTCCCGGCACGGCCGGGAAGCGAAGGGACGCTGGCCCTGGGGATTGCTCGCCTGATCCTGAACGACTCCCTGCACAGCGAGAAGGCGCTCGTTGCCAACGGCCTAAACAGGGCAGAGCTGCTGCGCCGTCTCAGTAATTACGGACTCCCCCGGGTGGCGGAAGAGACCGGCCTGCCGCCGCAGGCTATCGCCGAGGTTGCCCGGGAGTTTGCGACGACCAGTCCGGCACTGGCCATGGTCGGGGAAGCGGTTTCATTTCATAGCAACGGGCCCGAGTCGGTCCGTGCCGTCTTGTTGCTCAACCAGCTGGTGGGGAATCTGAACCGGCCGGGTGGGGTCTACCCTGACGCCGGGTCGAGCGTCGGTCCTGAAAATTCCTTTGCCGAGCTCCTTGCCCTGGTAGCCAAGATGCGCACCGACCGGATTAAGGTTGCCATGATCCAGGGGAACCCGGTCCATGCCATTCCCCCATCCACGGGCTTTCAGGAGGCGCTGGCAAGGGTGCCGTTCATCGTCAGCTTCTCTACTCTTCTTGACGACACGGCCCTGCAGGCAGATTTGATCCTTCCTGACCATGCCGCCCTGGAAAGTTGGGGAGATGTGATTCCGCTGGCCGGAGGCCGGGAAGAGGTTATCGGTCTGATGCAACCGGTAGTGACACCGGTTTTTGACACCCGCCAGTTCCCCGATCTGCTCCTGGCAACTGCCGGGCAGCTGGGAGGAAAGATGGCAAAGGCATTCCCCTTTCAATCCTACCTGGAGATGCTCCAGTCGGTAACGAGAAAACGGGTTGCTCCTGCTGGAGCAACTGATTTCGAAACTTTGTGGGCCAACCTGCTCCGTGAGGGGGGGCATTTCAAGGCGAGCGCCAACCATGGCGAGGGGTATCGCCGGACATCCCGAGCACCTGTGCCCGAGCCGGCCAAACCGCGATTTGCCGGAGATGAAAAGCGATTCCCGCTGCATCTCCAGGTCTTCCCCTCAACAGCATTTTACGACGGCAGGAGCGCTTCGCTTCCCTGGCTGCAGCAGCTTCCCGATCCGATGACTACCGCGGTCTGGGACAGCTGGGTAGAGATCAACCCCCGCACCGCCGCCGAGCTCGGGATCAGCCAGGGTGATCTGGTTGAGGTGGCTTCTCCTCAAGGGACGCTACGATTGCCGGCGGTGATTTATCCCGGCATCCGCCCCGACATGGTGGCGATCCCCATGGGGCAGGGACAGCATGGAGGGGGACGATATGCGAAGGGGAGGGGTGTGAACCCGCTTGCACTGCTGGTTATAACTATCAACGGAACGGAACCTCAACCGGCCTGGAATGGCACCCGGGTGCGGCTGACTCGTATCTCGGAGAAAGGTGGATTGGTGACGGCCGGCCATCCGCAGGGAAGCTACCGCAGCGATCTGATTGAAATATGAGTTACCACCCCCCCCGCCCCTCCTGAATCAGGAGGGGAGCTTTATGTCCCCCTCCTTGTTAAGGAGGGGTTAGGGGTGGTTAGGTTTCGGAATGATTGAGTCTTGGAATTACTCATAAGGACATTTCAAAGATGGAAAAAATGACGAGTCCGTACAAATGGGGAATGGTGATCGACCTGGACCGCTGCACCGGCTGCGGCGCCTGCGTGGTCGCCTGTCAGGCCGAGAACAACGTGGGGCTATGTGACAAAAAGGAGATCTCCGAGGGACGCGCCATGCACTGGCTGCGCATCGAGCGTTTCTGGGTCGGGGAATACCCTGACGTGCGGGTGCGCTTCCTGCCGGTCATGTGCCAGCATTGCCATGATGCCCCCTGCGAGCCGGTCTGCCCGGTCTACGCCAGCTACCACAATCCGGACGGCCTAAACGGCCAGGTTTATAACCGCTGCGTCGGCACCCGTTACTGCGGCAACAACTGCCCCTATGCCGTGCGGGTTTTCAATTTCTACCCCCACGAATGGCCCAAACCTCTGGACAACCAGCTCTCTCCCGACATTACCGTGCGTAGCAGAGGGGTGATGGAGAAGTGCAGTTTCTGCATCCAGCGCATCCGTCGCGCCAAGGAGGATGCCAGCGGAGAGGGGAGGCAGGTCCGCGATGGCGAGGTGCAGCCGGCCTGCGCCCAGACCTGTCCGAGTGAGGCGATGGTTTTCGGCAACATGGCCGACTCCCGCAGCCGGGTGGCGCGGCTCGCCCGCAGTCCACGGCGCTTCAAGCTGCTGGAGCACCTCGGCACGCACCCGTCGGTCTGTTACCTGAAGGGAGGAGGACGCGAGCATGTCTGATAGCCCGGAACCCGCCAAGAGCGCCAGCCAGCTGAATGACGAGCTGCTCTCCTCGTTGCGCCCACCCACCCGGCGCTGGTACGCTCTTGTCTTGTTCCTGGGGACAGTAGTAGCCTGGGGACTCGCAGCCTTCACCTGGCAGATGGCGCACGGCATGTACGTGACCGGCAAGAACCGCCCGGTCATGTGGGGTTTCTACATCACCGGATTCGTTTTCTGGGTCGGTCTTTCCCACTCCGGGACCATGGTCTCGTCGATTCTGCGCCTCTCCAAAGCCAACTGGCGCCGGCCGATCCTGCGCGCTGCCGAGGCGATGACCGTCTTCTGCATCGCCGTGGCAGGGCTCTTCCCGCTGATTCACCTGGGGAGGAACTGGACCTTTTTCTATATGATTCCCTATCCCAACCAGCGGGGACTCTGGCCCAACTTCCGTTCGCCGCTCCTCTGGGATGCAACGGCAATAACGGCCTACATCATCGGCAGCAGCCTGTTCCTCTACCTGGGGCTGCTCCCCGACCTGGCCGTGGCCCGCGATCGCTTCTCCGGCTGGCGGCACAAGGTTTACGGCGTCCTGGCCATGGGCTGGCGCGGCAGCGCTCACGAGTGGGCTGTCTACCACAAGGCCTCGACCCTGATGGCGGCCCTGATCATTCCGGTGGCGGTTTCGGTGCACTCCATAGTTGCCTGGGACTTTGCCGTGACCGTGGTTCCGGGCTGGCACAGCACCATCTTTCCCCCTTATTTTGTCATCGGGGCGATCCTTTCCGGAGTGGCTGCCGTGATTACCCTGATGATCGTCATCCGCCGCGCTTTCAGCTTGGAGGCGTACCTGACACCGCTCCACTTCGACAACATGGGGAAGCTGCTGCTGGTCATCTCCCTTCTCTGGTCCTACGCCTATTTTGTAGAGGTCCAGACTACCTGGTATGCTCATGAACCGATCGAGTGGGAGGTCTTCAGCTTCATGGCCGACCGTTACACCCCCCAGCTACTCATCATGCTGGTGGGTAACTCGCTTCTGCCGATCGCGGCTATGTGCTTCAAGCGGCTCAGGCGCTCCATCGGCGTCATGCTGGTGGTCTCGCTTCTGGTCAACGTTGCCATGTTCATCGAGCGCTTCCTGATTATCGTGCCGTCCCTCTCCCATAAGAACATGCCCTTTGTCTGGGGCAGTTATTCCCCCTCGTGGGTGGAGATTTCCGTTAACATCGCCGCCGTTGCTGGCTTTACACTGCTTTTTACCCTCTTTGCCAAATTTTTTCCAATAGTAGCGGTGACGGACGTGCGGGAACTCGAGGTTCGTCAGGCAGCAGTCCCGCTCGGCCGCGCCAAACTGCCGACAATCGTCGGTAAGGAGTAAGCGCATGGAAATTCTCGGAATTTTCAGGGACATCGAGAGTGCGGGCAGTGGGGTGGAGGAACTGGTCAAGGCGGGGTTTGTTGCCGGGCAGATCACGTCACTGACTTCGGTAGCCTATCCTGACGGTGTGCTGGTGAAAGCTGAGCGGAACTCCTGGTTTCGCTGGTTGACCTTGGCCGGCGGTATTGCCGGAGCGGGTGCCGGCTTTCTCCTTGCCGCCGGCACCGCCTGGCTCTACCCGGTACAGACCGGCGACAAACCGATCATCGCCCTATATCCGACCGGCATCATCGTTTTCGAAATCATCATGCTCTTTGCCATCATCGGCACCATGGCGGGAATGTTCCTGGAGATGCGTCTTCCCCCTCGGAAAACACGCCCTTACGATCCGGCTATCGCCGAGGGGTGCATCGGCATCAGCGTTGCGATTCATGCGGGAGGAGACGTGGTGGAGTGCGGGGCGGGGATACAAGAAGAATGTATCGGTATCACTGCTTCTCTGTCCGCTGAGGAGCAAAGGAGTCTGGTGGAGGAGCTCATGCGGGAAGCCGGGGCGATGCGGGTTATCGTGGAGGAATCGATATGAAACGCATTTCAAGCATTGTCATCCTGATTGCTTCCCCGCTGCTGATGGCTGCGCTCTGGATGGACAACCAGCCTTCCTACAAGCCATACCAGGCGCCGGTTTTGGCTCCACCCGTCACTGCCGTGCCGTTTTCCGACACAGAGATCGTCAAGCCACAGGTTGCGCTGCAAAATCCCGTACCCTCTACCGGGGCATCACTGGCGCAGGGGAAGATGCTTTTCGAGATCAATTGCGCCCTGTGCCATGGCCAGACATCGGCCAGACCAGGTCCGGTCGGCGCCAAGCTCAAGCCGCCCCCACCCGGCCTTGACCGTGAACTGGTGCAAGGACGGAGCGATTCCCATATCTTCAACGCCATCACCAACGGCTTCGGCCGCATGCCCCCCTTCAAGGGGAAAATCTCGCCACCCGAACGCTGGGATCTGATCAATTTCCTGCGGGAGCGCCAATGAAGAAAATTCCATGCTAGGCACAGCCTTCCGAAAATTCCCGGAATTGCAGCTATCAACTGCCGAATTCAGGCCCGGGTGCTAATATCCAATTGTCAGAATAGTCTCTGTAATGAGCGCCATAAAGATTACTGCCAAGTAAGCAAGGGAAACGATAAACCCTTTGCGGTACTCACCGGTCCTGAGAAATCGGTGGCAGAGCAACGGGAAGAGGGTTCCGGCAAGCAGTACAGCAGAGGTGAAGCCAGGGGAGCAGGAGGCGAGCAGTTTGAAGGAAAGAGTAGCGGGGAGAAGGGCTGCGGAGCAGAGCAGCGTGAGCCTTTTAGTCGTCTTGATGCCGTGTGTCAACGGCAGCACCGGTATGCCGGCCTGACGATACTGATCACTGTACTGCAGGGCCAGAAACCAGAAGTGGGGAAACTGCCAGACAAAAATTACACACCCGAGCAGCAGGGGAAAAGCGGGAACGCTGCCGGTTACAGCGGCAGCTCCGATCAATGGCGGGAGTGCGCCGGGAATTGCCCCTGCCAGTACCCCCCACGGAGAGCATTTCAGCCACCGGGTATAGAGAATGAGATAACTGCCGCAGGCAGCTGTCAGAAGGAGCAGGGTCGGAAAATTGAGGAAAATGCCAGTCAGGATGAACGCCCCGCCCATGAGGAACAGGGCGATAGTCAGAACACGATCCTTGCCGACTGTTGCCAGGGCCCGGCTCCGGGCCGCCAGTCGTGTCATCTTCCGGTCCGCATCAGCTTCCAGAACACAATTGGCCATGGCCGCGCCGCTCGCTGCCATGATCAGGCTTAGCAGGCACCAGAAGACTATAGTTGCTGAAGTAGGCAGCCCGCGGGATGCCAGAAGTATCCCGGCAAATCCGGCTGCAGTTTCCGCCAGGACAATTCCCGGCTTGGTCAACAGGAGAATCGCTCCGGGGAGGCTTGCCGAACCAGCCGCGGGTATGGCTGTTGCCGGTGAGACGCAGCTTTCCGTTCCTGCCGCCATCATTTTACCCCTTCAATGAACTCTAGCAGAGCTTCTATTTCATCATCTTTCAGGTCACTGATAGTAGGCATGATCGGCTGAAAGCCTTCGACAATTTTTGCATTGGGAAAGCGGATAGATTCCCGCAGGTAGGCATCATCTACAGTTATGGCCAACTTCCTGCCATTTTGCAGAACCGTCTCCTGTTTGTGATAAAGCCCCTTGAAGGTCGGGCCTACGCCGCGGCTGCCGTCAAGGGAGTGGCAGGCGAGACAACCTTTCTCTTTCGCCAGCCTGGCGCCGTCAGGTTTTTGCGGGTGGCCTTCTGCAGACTCTTCCGATTGCTCCAGCCAGGCCGTAAAATTTGCTTCAGGAAGTGCTTCCACCGTGGTGATCATTGCCGAGTGACCTTTGCCGCAATACTGGGAACAGAAGAGGTCATAGGAGCCGGGTTTGTCGGCCACGAACCAGGCCTGGTTCTTCATCCCCGGAACCATGTCCCGCTTGACCCGGAAGGCGGGGAGAAAGAAGCCGTGCAGGATGTCGGTGGCAACCAGGTCCACCAGCACCGGTTTCCCTACCGGGACGTAAAGTTTGGAGCTGGTCCGGCCGTTGGCATAGGTGAAGTTCCACGACCACATCCGCGCCGTGGCTGTCACCGGCAGCGCTCCTGATGGGACATTGCGGAGGGCAAGATAGCCGGCCCAGCCGTAATAGAACATCGCCATGACCAGGGCGCTGGGGAGAACTGTCCAGACGATTTCCAGCCAGATGTTGCTGTCCACCTGGGAGGTCGGCTCCGGGGCCCTGGAGCGGCGGTAGCGGATGACGAAGCAGATCACGGTCGCGGTTATGCCGCCGAACAGCAGCAGGCAGGCTCCGAAGATGAACTTGAAGACCGGATCGACCGCCTCGGTTGTGGTGAGCAGCGCTGGGTTCACTTTGATTCCTGTTTCGCATCCCGTCTTCAGGCCATCTTTCGCCGCGCCTCAATCGCAAAATCCTCGACGTAGCCCTGCTACGTCTGCGGTTTTACTCAATCGTTACGACAAAATCTGGCCTAAATCCGGGCGCGATTGTATCTACCTGTACAACACATCAAAAAAGGTGAAGCCGATGAAAATAGCCAGCGTTAAGAGTGCCACGAACAGCAGCCAGCGGAGCAGCCGGCCTTCGTACTTCATATGCATGAAAAAGGCGATCACCAGCCCGCTCTTGAGCATTGCTATGGCCAGCGCCCCCCAGACCCTGTTCACCCCGAGGTCGAGCCGGGAGACCCAGACAGTCAGTCCGGTCAGCGCCAGCAGGGTCAGCCAGACCGCGGTCAGCTTGGCGAAGCTGACGATATGGGGTTCTTGATCACGCGTCATAGCCTCTCCGTATCTGCAGGGCGCATGTCATGCGCCCTACAGAATCAGATAATACAGCGGAAAAATAAAAATCCAGATCAGGTCCACCAGGTGCCAGTAAAGGGCGCCGTTCTCCAGCCAGGAGTAGTTAGTGCTGTCGATCTTTCCCTGTTGCACCCGCACCGTTACGAAGGCCAGCAGCGTCCCGCCTATCAGCACATGCAGGCCGTGCAGACCGGTCGTCAGGTAGTAGAGGCTGAAGAAGACCGATTCACCCGGCGGCCCGGTTCTCAGCCTGATGGATCCCGGATAGATGTTGTGGCCGATTTTGGCGCTCCACTCGACGTACTTGATCCCCAGAAAGAGCAGAGCACAGAAAATGGTCCCTCCCAGGAGTATGGCCGTGGCGCGTTGCTGCCCGCGCTGGACAGCAGTGACTGCCATGGCTGCCAAAAGGCTGCTGGTGAGGAGAACGATGGTGTTGCCCGCGCCGAAAACCACGTTCAGCTCCTTGCCGCCGACAGAGAATTCATGCGGGTAGCGGGCGAGATAGACCGCATAAAGCAGAAACAGCCCGCCGAACAGAATCAGTTCGGTGAAGAGGAACAGCCACATGCCGAGGGTGGCTCCGGCATGATCCCTGTGCTGCGGCTGGCTCATGGGATTCCCGTCCCTTTGAAGTCGTACGGCCCGTGGGTCACGACCGGCTCTTCCTCGAAGTTCTCCGTCGGCGGTGGTGTTGTGGTACTCCACTCCAGGGTTGCTCCCCCCCAGGGATTGCCCGTGAACGGCTCGCCCCGGAACAGGCCGCGAAACAGGTTCACCATCAGCAGCAGCAGGCCGGCGGCTAGAAGCCAGCTGCCAATGGTGGAGGCGAGATTGAGCGGGGCGAATTCGGGGAGGTAGTCGTAGTAACGGCGCGGCATCCCTTTCATCCCCAGCACCATCATGGAGAAGTAGGTGATGTTGAAGCCGACGAACATCAGCCCCCAGGCGATCAGCGCCGGCTTTTCGGCATACTTTCGGCCGTAGAACTTGGGGAGCCAGTAGTGCATGGCGCCGAAGAAGGCGAAGCCGGAGCCGCCGAAGATGGTGTAGTGGAAATGGCCGACCACGAACTGGGTGTCGTGGACATGGATGTCGGTGGCGGCGGCGCCGAGGATCAGCCCGGTCAGTCCGCCGATGGAGAAGAGGAGGATGAAGCTGAGGGCGAAGATCATGGGGGCTTCCAGGGAGATGGAGCCCTTGTAGAGCGTGGCAACCCAGTTAAAGACCTTGATGGCCGACGGGATGGCAACGACGAAGGTGAGGAAGGAGAAGACCAGGATGGCGGTGTCGCTCATGCCGCTGGTGTACATGTGGTGCCCCCAGACCAAGGAGCCGGCAGCTGCGATGGCGAGGCTGGAAAAGGCGATCATCTTGTAGCCGAAGACCGGTTTGCGGGAGAAAACCGGGATGATCTCCGAGATTACCCCCATGGCCGGCAGGATCATGATGTAGACCGCCGGGTGGGAATATATCCAGAAGAGATGCTGGAACATGAGCGGGTCACCCCCTCGCCCCGGATCGAACAGCCCGGTGCCCAGGGCTCTTTCGGCAATGACCAGGACAAGGGTGATGCCTAGTATCGGGGTCGCCAGGATCTGCACCCAGGCGGTCGCGTACAGGGACCAGACAAACAGGGGCAACCGTCGCCAGGTCATACCTTCGGCCCGCAGCCGGTGAATGGTGGTGACAAAATTGACGCCGGTCAGGATCGACGAAAAACCGACGATAAAGACACCGAAGACCGCCAGGGAGACGTTGGTGCCGGTACGGGAGCTGAACGGGACATAAAAGGTCCATCCGGTATCCGGCGGTCCGCTGCCGGTGAAGAGCGCTGTGAGGATGATGGCCGCCCCGATCATGTAGAGCCACCAGGAGAAAAGGTTGAGGCGCGGGAAGGCGACGTCACGTGCGCCGATCTGCAGCGGCATGATCAGGTTGCCGAAAGCGCCGGGAAAGCCGGGGATGATGAAAAGGAATATCATTATTACGCCATGCACGGTAAAGAGAGCGTTGTAGGTCTGTGGGCCCATGATGGTCCGGCCCGGCGCCATCAGCTCTATCCGGAGAAGAAGACCCAGACCGACCGCGGTCAGAAAAAAACCGAGTACTGAGTAAAAATAGAGGAGACCGATCCTCTTGTGGTCCGTTGAGAAAATCCAGGCGGCAATCCCTGTTTTACCAGTGTCGTTCCAGAAGCTGCTGATGTCGGTCCGGGAGTTGTCAGGCAGACTCATGGTTCCCTCGATTTGCGTTGAATGTGTTTTCTGCCTCTCAGGAACAGGAAAGCAAGAAAACTTCCGGCAACCATGATAACAACCGAAGCGCTGATGCGCAACAGATTGAATACGTAAGTTTTGGCGGTCGGGTCGTAGGTGAAGCAGTACTCCATCAGCTTGCGGACCGAGACCCCGGCGATCCCGGTTTTTGCTTCGACCAGGGCAAGTGCCAGATCCTTGGGCAGGATCGTCGTGCCGTACAGGTAGCGGACGATGGTGCCGTCAGGGGAAACGACAATGCTCGCCACAGGATGGAGGAAATCCCTGCCTTGGCGCTGGAATTGAAAGCCGAGGGAGTCGGTCAACTTTTTGATAGCGGCAGCGTCGCCGGTCAGAAAACGCCACCCCTCTTCAGGGAAAGGCTCTTTCATTTGAGACAGATACATTCTCTTGCTTCTAGCAGCCATTGCCGGAGTCTCAAACTCATCGATGCTGAACGAGATCACCCGATACTCCTCGACCGGTCGTCGTCCGAGGTTTTGCAATGCGATGGCCATTTTTGCCTGAAGGTAGACGCAGACATTGGTGCAGCTGTAATAGACGGGGAGAATAATGGTTGGTACGGTTACCAGTTCTCCCAATCGTACCGGCTTGCCTGATTCATCACGAAGGATGAGGTCGAGGGGTATTTTTGCTCCCAGATGTTCATCCAGGACGCCTGCCTGAACCTGTTGAAGAGAAGCCTTGTCTTGCTGCTCCGTACTGTGGGCATGAATCCGGCAAGGGAACAGAAACAGTAAACCGGTCACTAACGCAAGCAAAATCAGCCATGCCGGCAAATAACGATTTGTTGTTCTTATTCTGAAACTGCCATACTGCATGAGCTCTCCGTGTTGATAGTCCCCACAGTTTCATCAGGTATTGCTAAATAATACCATAGATTGCAGGAATCAACCGGCAGCGTCGAAAAAATGAGTTTGCGTCACGGCAACCTATTAAAGGTCTATGACTTTGCATTCGGCATTACAAGGATAATAAGTCAGGAATTAAATTGGGTTTTCCGGGATATGGTATGGATATCAGGGCAGAAGAAGATTTCATAGCCTTGTCTTCAGGCAGCAGAATTCAGAAGCTTATAAACTTCTGAATCATTGTCAATTTGTCAAAGAAAATCAGGAGGCCGATAACGATAAGAAAGATGCCTGTGACGATCTCGAATATGCGGATAAATTTCTTGAAGCGATTGAAGAATGTGAGGAAATGGTGAATTGCCAGTGAGGAAAGGAAAAAAGGGATTCCCAATCCGAGCGAGTAAACAAGAAGGAGGATAATGCCGCGATATACGGTGTCTTCAGCTGCTGCAACCATGAGTATCGATGCAAGAATCGGCCCTATACACGGCGTCCATCCGGCGGCAAACGTGATTCCAACCAGAATGCTGCCAAGATAACCGGCAGGCTTGTTGCGGATATTAACCCGTTTTTCTCCGAGAAGCATCCGTATCGGTAGAAGACCGCTCACATGGAAACCGAAGAGCATGATAAGGACAGCCCCGATTTTCTGCATGATCTTCATGTGTTCACGAAGATAGCTTCCGATAAAGGTGGCGGAAGCTCCAAGAAGCACAAATACGATCGTGAATCCGGCGATAAAGAGCAAAGAGTGGATTATTATCCGCTTACGTACAAGATGGGTCGGATGCTCAGCCTGAAGATCTGCAAAGGTGAGGCCGGTGAGATAGGTCAGGAATGAAGGGACAAGCGGCAGAACGCACGGTGAGAGAAAGGAGAGAATGCCTGCCGCAAAAGCGCCGAGTAGTGATATGTCGGGAGCGGAACCCATTTATTTCTTCAGCAGTTCATCCAGATAGGAGATAACATCAGGAGCGCCCCAGTCCATACCGCCCACGATCTTTTTCTGAATGACTCCCTGCTTGTCTACTATGAAGGTTTCCGGCACACCTGTTGTGCCGTAAAGCTGTGATACTTTCCCGTCGGTATCAAGGCAGGTCGGCAGATCATTATTCCCCTTGAAGAATTTCTGGACAGCATCCTTTCCTCCTTCGTCAAGAGAGATGGCAAGCATTCTGAAGGATTTCCCTGCCATTGCCTTGTTCAGTTTGATCATGGAGGGAATCTCTTCCTTGCATGGAGGACACCAGGTCGCCCAGAAGTTCACCAGAACCACAGACCCTTTGAGTGTGGATAGCTTTACATCTTTCCCTTCGAGGTCCTTGACGGTGAAATCCGGAGCAGCGGCACCTTCAACAGCCTTGGAGAGTTGTGCAGGTGCTCCCTTTCCGCCGTCTTTCTCACTTTTGCAAGCGGGAAGGATTGTCAAAGTCATCAGGATCATGAAGAGGATCAGTTTTTTCATGGAATTTATCGCTCCCTTGTAACAACGTAGTCGGCCAGTCTGAAGAGCGCAGCACGGACTGGTGAGTCTTCGAATAACTCAAGATGTGCTTTGGCCGAGGAGACATATCCCCGTGCCTTTTCAACTGTATAGTCTATACCGCCGAACTGCTTTACAAGGTCAAAGACAATGTCGAAGTCCTTGGGTCCCAGCTCCTCTTTTACTACGATTTCGTTTACAATTTCCTTGTCGTCAGGAGAGCATCTTTTGAGGGCTTCAATGAGCGGCAGCGTGATTTTTCCCTCTTCCAGGTCATGTCCGATGCTCTTGCCGAACTCTTTTTCATCGGCCACGTAGTCCAGGGTGTCGTCCATGAGCTGGAAAGCGATGCCAAGGTCCATTCCGAAAGCGGCAAGTGCAGACTCATGCTCCGCTGACACTCCGCCTATTATCGCACCGGCCTGACAGGCTGCAGCTAGCAGCACCGCCGTCTTGCAAACGACCACTTCGATGTAGCGCTCTTCGGTTATGTCCACATCACTGGTGCAGATGAGTTGCATGACCTCACCTTCAGCAATACGGGTTGTCGCATTGGAAAGAACACGAAGGACGTTCAGATCACCGTCAGCGACCATCAGTGAAAACGATTTGGAAAAGAGGAAATCACCTACAAGTACGGATGCTTCATTTCCCCAGAGAGTATTTGCAGAGGCCAGTCCGCGGCGTATGTTGGCGCTGTCGACCACGTCGTCGTGGAGCAGGGTTGCGGTGTGGATGAACTCTACGACGCTGGCAAGCGGGACGTGACGATCCCCGGCATACCTGCAGAGTTTGGCAGCCAGCAGCAAAAGTGCAGGACGAATCCTTTTACCGCCGCTGGAAAGGACATACTCGCCCACTTTCCTGATCAACGGCACATTTGATTCGAGATCTTTCTTGAACTGCTTTTCGACGTTTTTCAGATCATCGCCGATAAAGGCGAGCACCGAATCCATTCCTATGACCTCGCTTGTTTGGGCAATACTAGCTAATGGGTATGGTGTTGTCAAAGCATTTCTGGGTGCAAAACTATTGCCATGAAGCACGGTTTCGGGCTAATTTCAGGAATGACCTCTGCCATGCCATATGAGAACCTTGCAAACTATCTTGCATTTCTGGAACGAGTCGACAAGCTCTGCTCGAAGATAACAGCAGAATTTGCAGCGGAAATACTCTGCAGAGCCGGATGCAGCGGTTGCTGCCGTCATCTGAATCTCTTTCCGGTAGAGGCTGCCCATCTGGCAGATGCTGTCGGGAAGCTCTCCCCGGAGATAAAAGAGCTGCTTGCCGGAAGGACCGATTGGCCGGAAGAAGCTTCGTGTCCGCTGCTCCTGGACGACTGCTGTCTTGTTTACAGGGAGCGGCCGGTTATCTGTCGTACACACGGGCTGCCGCTTCTTACAGAAGTTGAAGGGGTGAGGATGGTCGATTTCTGTGAAGAGAATTTCCGTGGAGTCACCTCACTTCCCGGCGATATGGTGATAGATCTCACCACGTTGAACAGGACACTGGTTGTGATAAACGGAAGATTCGAGTCAGAAACTCGTGCAACATCATTCTGTAACAAGAGATACAGTATTGCCGAAATAATCCGGATAGTTACCAGCTTGCGAAAGGACACCCGATGAATTTACTGAACACCATTTTGCTGGCCAACAGCAAATTCGTACATCCCGGCGCTTTTCCGCCGCTCCCGAAAAATCCTAAAAAACAGTGTGCGATCTTTACCTGCATGGATACCAGATTGGTGGATTTCCTCGAACCTGCCATGGGGATAAGGCGAGGTGATGCAAAAGTGATAAAGAATGCCGGGAATACCCTGGTTGATCCGCTTCACGGAGGGGTCATCAGGAGTCTTGTCGCTGCCATCTTCATGCTCGGTGTTGACGAGATTTTCGTGATTGGTCATGAGGATTGCGGCATGGCGTCGGTTGATCCGGAGAAGTTGAAGTCTGCCATGATTGCCCGGGGAGTCCCCGCTGATTCAATCGAAAGGCACGTGCCTGACCTTGCGCAGTGGATAGGGGCATTCGGCTGTCCGCACGAAAATGTAGCGGATGTCGTGGAGAAGATCCGTCTGAACCCTTTGATTCCTGCTGATGTCCCGGTACACGGGCTGATCTTCTGCCCGAATGACGGACGTCTCGACGTTGTTGTGAACGGTTACGAAGCAGAGAGTTTCAAACTTCCGGGGAGTGAAATATGAAAGCTTCAGTGAATGGTGTTACGCTGTATTATGAAGATGAAGGTGCCGGTACTCCTTTATTACTTATTCACGGGTTTCCGCTTTCGTCGGCAATCTGGCGACAGCAGGTTGACGGTTTGCAAAAGGATTTCAGGATCATTGCTCCGGACCTGAGAGGCTTCGGGGGTAGCGATGCTCCGTCATACGGATACTCGATGGATACTTATGCGGATGATATTGCAGCTCTGATGGATCATCTTTGTTTGGAGAGTGCGGTTGTCTGCGGAATGTCCATGGGTGGATATGTGCTTCTGAACCTTCTCGACCGTTATCCGGGACGTGTCAGAGGGGCATGTTTCATGGTGACGCGGGGAGGGGTTGACGATGAGGCCGGGAAAGAGAGACGCACCGCTCTTGCAGCAGAGGTTACGAAGTCAGGGGTGAAGGTAACGGCAGATCTGTTCGGTAAAATCCTCTTTGCACCCGGAACAGCAGAAAGCAAACCTGGGATTGCCGCAGAAGTTGCCGGAATTATGCTCGGAATGAAAAGGGAAGGTGTCGTTGGCGGACTTCTGTCGATGAGGGAGAGACCGGACTATTGCGACAGGCTGGCCGGGTTCGCCGTTGCGTCACTGGTGATCGGGGCGGAGCAGGATCAGGCGATCCCGGCCGAAGAGAGCCGGATCCTTGCAGCGCGGCTGCCAAATGCATCGCTCTGCCTGATCCCTGAAGCGGGACATATGGTCATGATGGAACAGCCGGAAGCGGTGAACAGAGCCTTGAAGAGTTTTTTAAGGACATTCTGAAGGTTTTTTGGGCCCAGAGTTCTTTTTCAGAAAAACTACTATTGCTCCATCTCCTCCGAATTGACGGGGGGCGGAAAAGAATTCGGCGACCATAGTTGTCTCGCTTTCCTTCAGCCACTTTTCGGCTGATCTCTTCAGAATCGGCTCGTCAGGCGAGTGATTACCCCTGCCAGTGATGATGAGAACAGCCTGCTGCCCACGCCTGTAAGCCCCCTTGACAAAGGTCTCCAGCGCATAAGTAGCTTCTTCTCTTGTAAGGCCGTGCAGATCGAGTTCGTAATCCAGGCGGATCGTCCCGCGCCTGAGCTGTTTGATTCGGCTTACAGGACGCGGCTTTAACGATGTGGTATCTTCCGGGATATCATCATGAAACCTGACATCAAGCTTGAGATTGCTGATCGTCTCAAGAAACAGTCTCTGTTCGCTCTCCTCGATCTTCCTTGCCACGGCTTTCACTGGTGTGACAGGTTGCTGCGCCGATTTTGGCGTCGATTTAGGGCCGAACCTCTCCACTCCGTTCATGGCAACCAGAAAAAGCTCCATATCATCCGGTTCGACCTGTTTTACGGGAGCAGTTTTTTGAGCTTTGGCGGCAGCGGGCTCGGATGATAATGGCTTTACCCCCTTGAGTGCTGAAAAAGGGGTGGAGGCAAACTCCTTCGGTTTTGGCGAGTTGTCTCTGTTTTTCTTCATGCCTTTTAGATAACATGTTTGGGGGACAATTTCATTGACAATTATGCATCCGTTACTTTATGCTCCGTATTAATTAAATAGCCGTCTTATCTAGAGTGGTGGAGGGAAAGGCCCTGCGAAGCCACAGCAACCGGTCTCCGAGAGGGGACGTCAGGTGCTAAATCCTGCCCGTTGGGCACAGATGAGATGGGAGCTTCGAGCGTTCATCTCAGCCCCTTCTCATTTTAGCAGAAGGGGCTTTGTTTTTATGTCGGTTGGTATTGTAAAAGAAGAAAACATTACTCTGAATGTCGATCTCAGACTGGAGAGCGGGCGGATACTCGGTCCTGTCACTCAGGTATATGAGACCTACGGTACGCTTAACTCCGACGCCTCGAACGCGATCCTTGTAGCTCATGCCTGGACAGGGAGCGCTCACCTCGCAGGCAAGAGTTTCGAAGAGGATACCAAGGTCGGCTGGTGGGATGCCATCGTCGGTCCGGGCAGGCTTCTTGATACCGACCGCTTCTTCGTGATCTGTCCGAATGTCATCGGATCATGCTATGGCTCTACCGGACCGGCATCCATCAACCCCAGGACAGGCAAGCGTTACAATCTAACCTTTCCGGTCGTTACCGTGCGCGACATGGTACGTGCCCAGGCACTCCTCCTTGACCATCTCGGCATAAATAAACTGGTAGCTGTGCTTGGCGGAAGCATGGGGGGGATGCAGGCTCTCGAGTGGGGGACACAGTACCCGGACAGGATCTCGTCGATCATAGCACTTGCCGCCACTCCTGCACCTTCTCCGCAAGCGATAAGCCTTAACGCCATTGCCAGGTGGGCGATCTTCAATGATCCTGACTGGAAAAAGGGCGAGTACCGCAAAAACCCCAAGGACGGGCTTGCACTTGCCCGCGGCATAGGGCACATCACTTTCCTTTCGGACGAATCGATGCAGTCAAAGTTCGGTCGCAGGTACTCTGCCAAAGACGGTTTTTTCGATTTTTTCGGGCAATTCGAAGTCGAACGCTATCTGAATTACAACGGTTACAACTTTGTCGACAGGTTTGATGCGAACTCTTTCCTCTATCTGGCAAAAGCACTCGATCTCTACGATGTCTCCCTCGGTTACGAATCGCTCCATGAAGCGCTCGATCAAATCTGCTGTCCGGTGCAGCTCTTTGCCTTCAGTTCGGACTGGCTTTACCCTCCTTACCAGACCGAATTAATGGCCAGCGTGCTCAAAGAGCTGGGCAAGGATGTGGATTACCATCTGATCTCATCACCATACGGTCACGATGCTTTTCTCCTGGAGCATGAGACTTTTGCCCCCCAGATAAGGGGGTTTCTCGAAAAGGTGCAGCAGGCCTGACAGAAAGCCGAATCTGCTGAAAAAACAATATGCCAAAGAGATTTTTCTTGATAACCATTTTCATCCTCGCTTTTTGCGCACCGCACCATGCATCGGCATCATTTACAGACGGCGGGGATATCCTCGGCACGTGGGAGGTGGAGGAGGGGGATGGCCGGATCGAGATATTCCGTTGTGCCGATAAATTTTGCGGAAGGATAGCATGGCAGAAGGAGCCGCACTACCCGATCGACGACAAGGGGGGGATGGGCGGGAAACCTCTGCTTGACCGGGAAAACCCGAAAAAAGAGCTGAGAGGACGTCAACAGCTCGGTCTCGTGATAATGGAGGGGTATACTTTTCGCGGCAACAATTTTTGGGATGACGGCACGATCTACAATCCGGAAGATGGCAGGACCTACAAAAGCAGACTTGCCCTGAAGAGCCGGGACAGGCTCCAGCTGAGAGCATTCATCGGAATTTCGCTGCTTGGAGGTTCCACGGTCTGGAAGAGGGTGAACTGACTTTGACTCGAATGGGAATTTATGAGGTAACTCCTTTATGCTGAAGCGTCAGACGACAATAAACAGGATTTTCAAGCTGAGCGGGATCGGCCTGCATACCGGCAAGCAGGTGAACCTGGAATTCCTTCCTCGCCGCGAATTCGGCATCGCCTTCTGCATCGGGGGGACCATAATTCCGGCCCGCTATGACAAGGTAGCAGATACCCGGCTATCCACTCAGATAGCTTCTGACGGGAGCAGCGTCTCGACAATCGAGCATCTTATGGCGGCCTGCTTCTTTGCCGGCATCACGAACCTTCTGGTCTATATTGACGGGCCTGAAGTGCCGATTATGGACGGCTCTGCCTGGGAGTTCTATCATGAGATGTGGCGGGCCGGGGTCTACGAGTTTCCCGAGGCGGGTGTCTATCTGAAGGTGCTGAAACCTGTCGAAGCAAGGTACAATGATGCCTGGATCAAGGTCAAGCCCCTGAACACGCTCGATATAACAGTCTCAATCGACTTCCGACCACCGGTGGGGAAACAGAAAAAACGGGTCATGGATGTTGAGAATGCTTTCTCCATAATAAATTCCAGGACGTTTGTCCTTCAGGAAGAGATCGATGCGATCAGGAAGGCGGGACTGGCAAAAGGGGGCTCGCTCGACAACGCGGTCGTCATCGGCGACGATGATATCGTCAATCCCCACGGATTGAGATACGGCAAGGAACTGGTGAACCACAAGATACTCGACCTGATCGGAGATCTCTATTCATCCGGCTACAGGATCCTGGGGAAAGTTGACGGGAGCAGGACCGGGCATCACCTGAACAATCTTCTACTGAAAGAGATCTTCTCCTCCACTGACAACTACGCAATTTACTAACCCAGAGCTCCGCCGGTAGGGGGAGGTGCCGACAGCCTTCCGCAGAGCTCGTTGAAAGCTTTCCCTCCTAGTTTGAGTTCGACCGGTTTGCCATTATCCTGGAAGCCGATGGTCACGATTCCTCCCAGAAACTGGTTTTCCATCTCCGCAAACAGTACTTTTTCCGGATCGATCAACAAGTTGCCCGATTGGATGAACCCTCTTTCCTTGAGTTCCTCGACCATAGACTCCTGCTCGCCCTTGGTCATCTTTTTGAAGAGCTGTTTCCGAACCGCCGACCCGCCGAACCAGATATCGACCATCCGGCTGTTGTCGGTTACCAGCGGGTTTTCTGCAGGTGTTGTGATTTGGGCGGCTATTACATGGTTGATATTTATGAATCTGTTCATAGCGTCTCCATGGGGAATCGGTGTGCGAAAAATCCTGCGAAAATCGGTTTCAGAACTCAGCATGGCGCGGGGTCCGCGGAAACGGGATGACATCCCTGATGTTCTCCATGCCGCTAAGGTACATTATTAGCCGCTCAAATCCAAGCCCGAATCCGGCGTGCGGAGTCGAACCCCAGCGGCGGGAGTCGAGATACCACCAAAGCGAGGCTGTATCGACCCCCGTTTCATTCATCCTTCTGGTCAACAGGTCAAGCCTCTCCTCCCTCTGGCTCCCCCCGATGATCTCGCCGACTTTCGGTACCAGCAGGTCCATTGCTGCAACAGTCCTGTTGTCCTCGTTTTGGCGCATGTAGAATGCCTTGATCTCCTTCGGGTAGTTGACCAGGAAGACCGGGCCTTGCACTACCTGTTCAGTTATGTATCTTTCATGCTCCGACTGCAGGTCGAGCCCCCAGGAGACCGGGAACTGGAATGGGGTCGGCGCCTTTTCAAGATGTCTGATCGCTTCTGTGTACTCCATCATTTCGAATGGAGAGTCGGCCACTTTCTGAACCCTTTCCAGAAGCCCCTTTTCAATCTGGCTGTCAAAAAATGCCATCTCCTCGGAGCAGTTTTCCAGCACATGCCTGCAGAGATAGCGGAAGAACTCCTCTGCCAGTCCGGCGTCGTCCATCAGGTCGGCAAAGGCCATCTCCGGCTCTATCATCCAGAACTCGGCAGCGTGTCTCGTTGTGTTCGAATTTTCGGCACGGAACGTTGGGCCGAAGGTGTAGATGTCCGTGAAAGCCTGGGCAAACATCTCCCCCTCGAGCTGACCGCTTACGGTCAGACTTGTCGGCTCTGCGAAGAAATCGCGGTCGAAATCGACCTTTCCATCAACAGTCGGTGGTTTTAGAGAGTCAAGCGTCGTGACCCGGAACATCTCTCCGGCGCCTTCACAATCGCTGGCAGTTATGATCGGGGTATGTACAAACAGAAAGCCGCGTTCGTCAAAAAAACGGTGAACGGCGTGGGCAAGAGACGAGCGGAGCCGGAAAACAGAGCCAAAAGTGTTGGTGCGGGGGCGCAGATGAGCGATGGTCCGGAGGTACTCGAAAGAGTGGCGTTTTTTCTGAAGAGGGAAACTTTCATCGGCAGCACCGACGATCTCGACTTTTTCGGCGGCAAGTTCTACGGACTGTCCCTGTGCCGGAGATTCCCGCAGAGTCCCGTGTACCGTGACCGCGCTTCCTGTGGCGATGCGGCAGATCTCCGCAAAGCCGGGCAGGGAACTCTCTGCAACTACCTGTAGCGGGGCATGCGTCGAGCCGTCTGAGAGAGCAATAAAAGCTACATCTTTGCCTGTCCTGAGAGTCCGCACCCAGCCGCTGACCTTGTGCAACCGGGAACTGGCCCGGCTCTTTAATAAATCAGCTACCCTTACTCGTGGCATATCAGCTCCCCTGGTTTTTTGTATTCACCACGCTGTTGACCTGCCTGTTTCTCTCCGCTATATTCATAATTCATGAAATCCATTATTGCTGCAATAATCCTTGTTCTCCAGGGAGCTTCACCCTGCATTGCCGCGATCTCTTCGAAAAACTTCGGAGGGGTCGGCATTGATGGCGCTGCATGGGCTGATGGCAGAATCGTCGTGAAGCAGCTGGTGGCAGGTGGTCCTGCCCAACTTGCAGGCATCAGGGTAGGAGACGTGATCACCCATATAGACGGCAAGGCTACCGAAGGGAGCAACTTCAGGGAGATGGTCGAATACCGTCTCAGAGGAAGAACCGGGACGACAGTCCTGATAAAGATCAGGCGACCCGGAGAGATAAAGCCCCATAGCTTCAAACTGGTGAGGCGTCAACTCGTTATCCCGCCAAAGAAGTGATCTGCCTAGCTCACGCTGCTTTTTGTGATCATCATTACCCCGACGCAGACCAGAATCGTCCCTGCCCACCTCAGTGGCGAGACGGTCTCGCCCAGGAAATACTGTGACAGGAAGGCCACAAGTACATAGTTGAGAGCTTGCATCGGCAGGGCGACCGAAAGATCTTCCCATGAAAGCACGGCGAGCCAGAGGAAGAAAAATATTGCCAGCATGACCGTGCCTATGACCAGTTTCGGTGTGGTAAGCGCCTGATAAGAGGCAGAGAGGATCCCGCGCAGGTTCATTGCCGAGACATCACCCATCTCCTTCATTCCTTTTGCCAGAAGGATATCGCCGATTGTCCCGGCAGTAACCGCAATCAGCATTATACACAACGTCTTAAACATCCTTCACCTCTCCACGGTAGTTGCATAATATTAAATCATTCGATCTGATCATTTCCATGACCTTTTGACTCAGTAGCGCCTCCAGTTCATCTTTCATTCTGTAGCCGGGGAGTTCCTGACTGTCGGATTCTGAAGGATGGAGATAGATCTCGGTCGTACCTTCCTTGAGGGTGCCAAGTAATTTCAAAAGATACTCTTCCGTGATTTTGCCGGAGTTCAGCAGCCCCTTGACTTCAGACGCAAAGGTTATCTTTCTTCGCTGAAGGTGGGGCAGGCAGCGCTTTGCAAGGCTCGAAAATATGAAAGCGTCTACAGCCTTGCCGATAGCCCGGTCAGCCGAGATGGAGAGTTCTTCCCCGAGGTTTCCACGACTCAACCTGAAGGATCTTATGCCGTATTTCGGCATCAGGCGGCAGAGTATGTCGAACACAGTTGGATGCAT
>JBGQLM010000052.1:0-25721 GCA_041500085.1 Geobacteraceae bacterium | reverse complement strand
CCTGCGGTCCGGTCTCATGAGAGATTGGAAGGGGAGGCTTTACGACGCACTCTCTTTTGTTACCCCTCCCCTGCTATCGGCGCTCCTGGTCATTGCCTACTTTGCGTATCAGGGTGCCTTGGCGGATATGTACTACTGGAACGTGACCATCCATAAAACTTACGTTCAACAAGACAAGTCCGTGTTTTTTCGAAACATGCGGGGAAGTATAGGGTATTTGTTCGAGGAGCAACTGCTTCTCTGGCTGTCTGCCCTGGGAAGCGGCATCTGGCTTCTCTTTGCCAATAGAGACCTGAAAAGCCTTTTCATGGCCCTGTTGCTTCCCGTTTCTTTTGTGGGTGTGGCCATGCCGGGACATTTTCATCCCCATTACTTCATCCAACTTGCACCCTTTTTCGCCGTCGCGGGAGGGCTGGGGCTGGCGCACCTCTGGGGAAGGAAAGGGTGGCCTCTCTACCTGGCGCTTCCCGCCATTGTCATCGCCTTCTGGTTCCACGTAAAGGCCGATTACAAGTACTATTTCGTCTATACCCCCGAAGAGGTGTCGGCCGCCAAGTATGGAGAAACGACTTTCGCCGATTCGGTGTATATTGCCAAATATATCAAAGAGCGGACCAGGCCGGGCGACTACATCCTCCACTGGGGATGGGAGCCGGAGCTCTATTTTCTGACTAACCGACGGGCATTGAACTACATCACCGGCTACCAAGCCATAGAATGGTCTCCAGATCCTTCAAGAGCGCTCCAGCGTATGATATATAGCCTGCAAAACAGTCCGCCGAAGTACATAATCCTCCAACCGGATGCAGCATTCGCGGAAGTATCGGGTTTCGCGGAATTATACAATTTTACACAGAACAACTATATATTAGAGCAAGAAATGGGATATGCCCTAATTTATCGCCTGAAAGATTTGCGGAACGACTCCACTATGAATAAAGGTCTCTGAAAAAGCATGTCAATCCGATCATCTTCGAGATTCAGAGTCGCACGTAGCCAGACGCTCTGCCCCCCCTGAAATTCTGCCTTGGTCCTGGTCTTGCGCATCAGGGACGCCAAAGCCTCCTCTGCATTTGCCGGCAAAGATTCTCGTAGTGGCATACTGTCCTCCGGTAAAAACAGGGTTAAGCCGCTGGGACAGTACGCTCATTTGTATGTTTGAGTGCAACTTCGTATCAAATCCCTGGATGACAGGCCTCGGCAGTTAGCCCTTAACGCCTCAGCGGCATATCCGTCAACAACAGGACACTCTGGGACAAGGAATGTTCCTGGGGCCGTAAATGCCGGAATGCGCCGTCTCGATGAATCCCGGGAGATGCGATCAGCCGGCCGGGTTCACGGCAGAGTGAGTGCCGGGGGGGGGGAAGGGACAAATAAGCTATTGCCCAATAAAGTAGTATCTGCTATTTATATTGACTTGATGCATATTCTCCCACCGGTTCCTCCATCTGGGAAATGACTAAACTTAGATGCACTCGCGAGATCTAATTACGCCGCTTGAGGTATGACTTCGACCTTCCGGAAGCTGTCGGGGCAAAATGGCTCCGAAAGTCGGATCAAGCAGCTCTGAGTAGCCGTCGCTTTGTCATGAGTCGAAGGAGAGTTGGGGGATCAATGAAGCTTATCATCCAGGTACCCTGCTATAACGAAGCCAAGACATTGGCCATTGCCCTGAAAGAGTTGCCTCGTGAGGTACCAGGGTTCAGCCGGGTCGAATGGCTGGTCATAAACGACGGCAGCACGGATGATACCTCGGAAATCGCAAAAAAATGCGGTGTCGACCATATCATCAGCTTTTCAAAAAACCAGGGTCTGGCCAAAGGCTTTATCGCAGGATTGGATGCCTGCCTCAAGCTGGGGGCCGACGTCATCGTCAATACGGATGCAGACAATCAATACATGGCTGCGGACATACCGGCTCTCACCGCCCCCATTCTGGCCGGTAAAGCGGATATCGTCGTCGGCGCCAGGCCTATTGAAAATATCGAGTCTTTTTCCATCATAAAAAAAATGCTGCAGAAAATCGGCAGCATGGTGGTCCGGCTTTTCAGCAAAACGAACATTCCTGATGCGCCGAGCGGATTCAGAGCCATGAGCCGGGAAGCGGCCATGCGTCTCAACGTATTCAACGATTACACATACACACTGGAAACGATCATCCAGGCCGGACAGAAGAACATCGCCATCACCTCCGTCCCGGTGCGGGTAAATCCGGAACTGCGTCCTTCACGCCTGGTAAGAAGTATTCCTTCATACATACGGAAATCGATTATTACGATTGTCAGGATATTTGTCGTCTACAAACCGTTCCGATTTTTCATGTCCGTAGGAATATCCGTTTTCAGTGCGGGGCTCATAATCGGCTTCAGATTTCTCTACTACTACTTCATCGGCGGCGGAACGGGACATATCCAGTCATTGATCTTGTCGTCGATACTTCTGGGTGTAGGGTTCCAAACCATGCTGACAGCCTTCCTGGCAGACCTTCTTGCCGTCAATCGGCGTCTTATGGAAGACGTGCAATTCAGGATCAAGACATTGGAATATTCGGATAAAAATCGAAATAAAAGTCTTTAAACCTGTTTTTAGCCACAGATAACGGCGGATAACGGCGGATGTTAAGACCTTAAGATCAGGTTGTTTTGCCGTTATCCGATTTTATCCGCCTTTATCCGTGGCCGAATAAGAGTCTTTTGACTCTTAATGATATAAAGCATTTTATAGTAGCGATGAATGAAGGGAATCCTCTGTAATGCGAAAAGACTTTCTGGTTTTCGGGCAACCCCTGATAGAACATGCTGAGATGGACGAAGTCCTGGACTCCATGAAAAGGGCATGGCTCGGCACCGGCGAGAAAGTGCACCGGTTCGAAAACGACTTCGCCCGTTACAAAACAATCGAACATGCCGCGGCGGTCAATTCCTGCACGGCCGCCTTGCACCTCTCCTGCCTCTCGCTCGGACTGCAGCCCGGAGACGAAATAATCACGACTCCCATGACTTTCTGCGCAACCGTCAACGCCATCATCCATTCGGGCGCCCGCCCCGTTCTGGCGGATATTGACCCGATAACATTGAATATAGACGTGCGGGAAATCGAGAAAGAGATAACCCCGAGGACGAAAGCGTTGCTCGTCGTTCATTTTGCCGGCCGTCCCTGCGATATGGACCCTATCGTCGCTCTCGCCAAATCACGCAATATCAGGATAATCGAGGATTGCGCCCATGCAATAGAAACGGAATACAAGGGGAGGAAGGCCGGCACGATTGGTGATCTGGGATGCTTCAGCTTTTACGCGACCAAGAACATCACCACAGGAGAGGGCGGGATGGTCATAAGCCATGACGAAGCCATGATCTCACGGATCAAAATCATGGCGCTCCATGGGCTGAGCCGTGACGCCTGGAAGCGTTTTTCCGATTCCGGCTATAAGCACTATTATGTGGAAGAGGCCGGCTTCAAATACAACATGATGGATTTACAGGCGGCCATCGGTATTCACCAGCTCCGGAGAATCGAGGAGTATTGGAAAAAACGGGAGAAAATCTGGAATAGATACATGGAGGCATTCAGCGATCTGGGTATCGGGCTGCCGTCGCCGGTTGACGACAATACCCGCCATGCCTACCACCTGTTCACCATCCGCATCGATCCCGGCAAGGCCGGCATAAGCAGGGACGGCTTTCTTGAAGCCATGACCGGGCAGAATATCGGCGTTGGCGTCCATTACCTGTCCATACCGGAGCACCCGTACTATCAAAAGAACTTCTCCTGGAGGGCCGAAGAGTTCCCCCATGCCTGTGCCTTTGGCAGGGAGACCGTAAGCCTGCCTATTTCTCCCAAACTTACCGAGCAGGACGTCGAGGATGTCATCAGCGCCGTCCGTGAGATTATTTTGAATAAACAGACCAGATGAACATTCATATAATTACCAGTTCCTATCCCGCAAGCCCTGAAGACCCCTCGGGAACGGCGGGCCTGTTCGTGCGGCATTTTGCCCTGGAGCTTGCGGCTGGCGGCCATACCGTCATTATTCAACCCGTGGCAAGGAAACATGCGTATCGTCCTGATCCCGGCATTACTATTGTGCCGGCGCCCTGGCAGGGCGGCGATCAGGAGCTGGCCTCGATGGACCTCACGAGCCCAAGGAACTGGTGGTTCTTCCTCCTTTTTTTCATCCAGGGGGCGAGAAATACCCGCGCCATCAATAAAAAATATGCCGTGAGCAGGACCCTCTGCATGTGGGCAGTTCCCTCGGGAATTTTCGGATTGATAGGCAAACGTAAAGACGGCATTCCCTACGACGTCTGGGCCTTGGGGTCCGATATCTGGAAGATTAGGAAAATTCCCGTTCTCGGGAAAATGATGTTACAGACGATCATGAAGCATGCCGACCGGGTATTCGCCGACGGCATCCAGTTAAGCCGGGAAGTGGAAGATCTTACCGATGTCCCATGCGAATTCCTTCCTTCGAGCAGAAAGATCCCACCCCCGAATGAGAAGATGTTTTCAGCGGACACGGCCAAGGTCACGCATTTTCTCTTTGTCGGTCGATATCACGTAAACAAGGGTCCGGACCTCCTCATACAGGCAGTTGCCTGTCTCCCCCCCGAAATAAGGGCATCGATTCGCGTCCACATGTTTGGCCTCGGCCCGATGGAAAACGAGCTGAAGGAAATGATCTCGGCCATGCAGCTGAAAGAATGCATAGACTTGAACGGCCCCATTCAGGCCCAGGAGTTTTCGAACCATCTGGACAGTGTTTCTTTTTTAGTGATTCCGTCGAGGATCGAAAGCATTCCTGTCGTATTTTCCGATGCCCTGCAAATGGGCACGCCGGTTGTTTCAATGCCGGTCGGTGATTTGGAGCCCTTGATTAGGAAATTCGAGTGCGGCATAGTTGCCGAAGAGGTAAGTGCGGAAGCATTGGCGGCTGCCATTGAAGAGGCAGTAAAAAAGGATAAGGCTTTCTTCAGGGATGGGACTGCACAAGCGTATCGGCAGTTTGAACTGAAAAATACCGTTGCCAGGTGGTTGAGTTTCGAGCATGTGGGCGATCTCTCAACATAAACTAAATCGAGAATTGAATACGCTATGATCGCAAGAATAAGACCCGAAGTGAAATACGCTCATCTGTTACGGAGTCTTTTCGTCGGCGAACATTACAAAAAAAAGCTGGAAGAGGAATTAAAGGCGTATTTCGGGGTCAAGGAGGTTTTGCTCACGCAGGGGGGCAGGGTGGGGTTGTATTACCTGCTGAGAGTCCTGCCGCAAAAGAAGGTGTATCTGCCGGCTTACACCTGCTGGGCCGTCCCTGAAGCGATCCTGCATGCCGATAAGAAATTGGAATATGTCGATATCAAGCCGGCAGATTACAACATGGATGTCGAAAAGCTGCGGAAAGCGATAACTCCTCATTCGATTATCCTTGCTACCCACCAGTTCGGGATTCCGTGCGACATCGACGAGATTGCGGCGCTCGCCAGGGAAAACGATTGCCTCGTGCTGGAAGATAATGCTGCCGGGTTTGGTTCGACGTATAAAGGGAAAAAAACGGGGAGCTTCGGCGCCGCGAGCATAATCAGCTTCGAGTTCTCCAAGACATTGACCTGCGGCAAGGGCGGGGCAATTTTATTCAATGATCGTGATCTGTATCTGAAAGTCAAGAATCTGTATGCCGAAGAGATCAGAAAATCCCGTTACCTTGAAGCCCTTAAACACATCCTGTATGTGTTGGGGTATTCCGTGGCAACGAATAAAGCATTGTTCAACGTCACGCATTTTTTGTTCAGCAAGACAAAAGGATTGACTACCGGGTACCCGGATTATGACACAACCGAAATGAGCGATCTGTACTTGAGCGATTTCGATGACGTGCGCGCCAAATTGACGTTATTCGGCATGAAAGCCATCGACCGGGTAACCGGGAGGAAACGGGAGATAGCAGAGTTTTATTTGAGAGAACTGGCCGATTGTGACAAGGTCGAGCTCCCCGTATATCCGGATTACAAGTCACCGGTCTTCATGAGGTTTCCTTTCAGAGTAACAAGCGGCAGAAAAGAAGATTTTTATGCCAGATGCGCCGAGAAAGGTCTGGACCTGGCCTTTACCTTTTCCTATAGCTGCGATACAGACAGGGAGAAGTCTCCGTATTCCTGCAGAGCTGCGGACACGGTGCTGAATTTACCCGTCTACAGCAAGTTATCGCAGGGAGATTTGCAGGCGATAAAAAAAGTGATGCTGACCGTGTAGCCTCCCTTTACTTGACCGGGTGCTTATGAATTTCACCAGCTTTCTCACACGTCAAAGAAATAAATACTCTTCCGAGCTGGTTGATGACGTCCGGTATTGGTCGTTGTCCGCAGCTACGTACGTTTATTACGTCACCATCAGTGCCGTGATAAAAAAGTATGCGCGCGGCAAAACACTCGACGCAGGCGCCGGCAGGCTTAACGGTAAGCTGCTGCTTCGGGACCACGTCACGGAATACACGAGTATGGACGTATCCAACACCGATGGAATGATCGATATTGTCAGCGACATTCAAAACATGACGAGTATACCCGCTGATACATTCGATACCGTGTACTCATCTCAGGTTCTCGAGCATGTGCCAAACCCTTGCAAAGCATTGGCGGAGATCCATAGAGTGTTAGTGCCGGGTGGCTATGCCATAATTTCCGTTCCGCTCTTGAATGGACTCCATGAGGAGCCCCATGATTATTACCGGTATACTCCCTATGGCTTGAAACATCTCATGCAGGAAGCAGGGTTTGAGGTTGAAGATGAATGCACGGCAGGCGGTCTCTGCTGTTTTCTTTCCCATCCTTTTTCATTGGTATTTATCTGCATGTTCTGGTCGATACCTGCCCTGCGCTGGGTTGCCTGGTGGATCAACAAGCTGTTGATCGTGCATCCGGTCCTCTGGGTTGAAAATCTCACGCGGCTTTACCGCAAATTTCCTTCGGACGTCATTGTTGTAGGAAAGAAGGCAGGGAACAGTCGTTTATGCATCTGATCGAGCGGCTCGTGAAAAGCGTGCGCCAGGACGGCGTGCTGGAAACGGTGAAAAAGGCCGCCAGGATCCTTGCCGATTACGGCTTTGACTGGAAATACGGAACCGACACCATGCACAAGGTAGATGTGGACTCGCTTGAGACCGATTCCGACAACAAGCCCCACGCCCGGCGCTACCAGGCGTCGAAAGCCCACCCGCTCCTGAAACTGTTTCGCAAACTTCAACTGCCTGAAGACGGGGTTTTTGTGGACATGGGGTGCGGCAAGGGAAGGGTTCTGTTTATCGCCGCGCAACTCGGCTTCAAAAGGGTCGTCGGCATAGAATTCTGCGGCCAGCTCTGCCGGCAGGCCCTGGAAAACGCGGAGCTATTTTCAAAAAAATTCCCCGCCATGCCCCCCGTCGAAGTTATCGAATCGGATGCAACGCATTACGATTTCAAAGGGGATGAAAATATCTTCTTTCTCTACAATCCGTTTGATTCGGTGGTTCTTGCACAGGTCCTGGAAAACATCGGCAAATCCGTGCTGAAAACGCCCCGCGATCTCTGGCTGATTTACAACAACCCCGTACACCATGAGGTTGTCGAGAACAGCCGGCTCTTTGCGCAACACCAACGATACGAGATCGCAGGAGAGGTTTTCCACGTATATCGGCACCACGCCCGGAAATAAAAACCGGTAATGCCCCGCGTTATCCCGGCATACACAATAGTGCGCTCTTGAAAGGATATTTGGTTTGATTTCCGCAAAAGATTCTGAACAGGTTGAAAAAAGAAAGCTCCTGTTTTTTACACTCAATTACTATTGGATGGATACGGAAGCATATCTTACATCAAAAAATGCCATTTCGCTGCTGAGAAGCCATGACGAGCTCCCCGAGAAGGAGTATTTTCTAAAAATCGGCTACAAGACTTTCCTCATCGATTTGAGCAGGACAAAGGAAGAACTTTATGCGGCTTTCGACGCAACAGGGGCCAGATATAAAATCAAGAAGGCAATAAAGAGCGGTGTAATCGTAAGTCGGGCGGAAACAGCTGCAGAGAAACAGAAATTTTTTGATTTTTACCAGGCGTTCGTCGAAGACCCCAAACGAAAGAATAAAATCCTGGCTCTCCAGAAGGACGAACTGGACAAGTTGGAAATATTCAATGCCCTCTCCGCCGAAGATGAATACCTGGGAGGCATCGGGCTGCTGCCTTCTCCCGACAAACGTTACCTGTTATACAAGTATTCGGCAACGCTGCACAGGTTCTGTGAGAATGAACTGATGCTCTGGCATGCCATTCAGTATGCCAAGGATGACCACTATTCCTTCTTTGACATGAGCTGGATGTTGCCATCCGAGGATAAGAACAGTGATATGTATCGACTGTATCAGTTCAAAAAAAAATTCGGCGGGACTTTGGTTGATTTTTATTCATACGTGAAGCTAAGGGGACCATTCAAGGTTCCGGGGACTTTATTTAAACTGATCTTAAAGTATTTTTTCAAAGACGATATCAATAATTTTACGTTGTGTCTGAAGAAGCTGAAGATTTTTAAATAATATCTACAACATTATAATTCTAATAAACTGCAGCTCACGTTACACACCAATCAATTCATCAGGAGATTGGAACTTGTCCATACGTACTCAGATAAAAACTGCTATTAAGAAGATGCCGGTACTCCATGAAAATATCTATGCGATGTACAAATGGTATGCGACACTTGTAGCACTAATAAAAAATCCACTTTTCAAACCACCCGGACATTTCTATTCTCCAATCCCTTCATTGGGTGAAATAAGGAGAGATGAGACAAAGATTTTCGGGAGCATCCCCCGAAATATCAGAGGAATTGAACTCCATGAGGCAGAACAACTCAAGCTTCTCGTTGAATTTGTTGCCTACTATGATGAAATGCCATTCCAGCTTCAAAAGCGTGAGGGGTTGCGGTTTTGCTTTGAGAACCCGAACTATTCATACTCTGACGCCATTCTATTGCACTGTATGATAAGATATTTGAAGCCAAAGAGAATAATCGAGGTGGGCTCTGGATTTTCTTCGTGTATGACGCTGGACACAAATAAATTATTTTTCGATGGGTCTATAACAACTACCTTTATCGAACCTTATCCAGAGCTTCTCATGTCTCTCGTCAAGGATATGGACAAGAGCACGACAAAGATAATTCCGACCCGCTTGCAAGACGTTGACTTGCGTGAATTCGAGACACTTCAAGCGAACGACATCCTATTCATCGACTCCACGCACGTCAGCAAAATCAACAGCGATGTAAATTGTATCTTTTTCGACATTCTGCCTAAACTCTCTTCAGGCGTTCACATCCACTTCCATGACATCTTTTATCCATTCGAGTATCCCAAAAAATACGTATATGAAGGACGAGCATGGAACGAGATGTATCTACTTAGGGCCTTTCTCCAGTTCAACAGCGCATTTCGCGTTGTGCTCATGAATACATATATGGAGCATTTCCATGAGTCATTTTTCCAAGAGAAGATGCCGCTTTGTCTGAAAAATACTTGTGGAAGCATTTGGATACGCAAGGAGTGAAAATCGATCAGCAAGTACTGCATCGGATGGCTATTATGCTGCCCTTTATAGCCAAGATAAATTTTAGAAGCAGGAAAATATAGTGGATAAAATTATAAAATATGTCAAACCGATAGGGTATACAATCACAGTTCTATCTCTGATTTATATAATTAACATTACCCATAATTCTGATTTTAATACATTGCATTTCAAGAATCCATTCGTCTCTGTTTTATTCATTCTGCTTTTTGGAGTATGGGCTTCTCTGTTCATTGTTATCGGCGCATATAACTGGAAACTGATTCTAGAGTTTGTTAACGGATCATCCGTTCAGACAAAAGATGTATTTCAAGTGTATTTGAAAACAAACGTTGCAAAATATCTTCCCGGCAATGTAATGCATTATGCGGGAAGGAACTATCTTGGCAGCAAGCTGGGCTGGAATAACAGTGAAATGGCTTTCAGCAGCCTGCTGGAATACATCTTCGGGTTTGGACTGACCGGTATAGTCATCTTAGCGTTTATCGGCGTCGGCCTTGTTAGTATTCCGCCACAGGTGGCGCTGACGGTAAATTACAATAAAATTCTCGGCTTATCGGCACTGGCCGCTGCCAGCGCGATTGTACTTGTTATTTTCATCTACACGTACAGATATTTCGTCAGCAAGGAACCCTTAAAGGTAACGTCGAGAAAACTCAAGAACAGGGCACAACAGTTCTTTACCTGGGGTTTTCTCGTTTTGTCTGTCAAATTGTTCCTGATTTCACTGCTCTGCTTCATAATGAATTGTTTATATTACTATTACTTGTGCGATCTCGTGCTGAATTTTCATATCAAGCCGTCGGATTTTTTTAACGCAAACGTGGCCCTCAGTATTGCCAATTACATGAGCATACTCACCCCCGGGGTGCCGGGCGGGCTTGGGGTAAAAGAGTCCGTATCCATCCTGTTGATCTCGGCCTACGGATATCCCAAGGAGAGCTTGGTGATATCGATACTGGTGTACAGGATAACATGCGTTTTGGGAGATATTATCCCTTATTTTCTGGTGATGCTTTGGAAGAAGTGATTTAAGATACGAGGATGGTCTAGCGCCCATTATCTAGAAGGTTGAATATGAAAACCCGCTTGATGCGCAAAATTGATTACTTCGTTGGCATTCCCATCTGCCTTCTTTTTTCTTTTCTGCACAACATTTCCAATCTCGTTCTGAAAAAGAACAGATCCATTAAGGATCCGAAAAGAATTCTTTTTATCAAGTTTTTCGGCTTGGGGACCATAGTTCTAGCTTCACCCGCCATTAAAAAATGCCGAGAGATGTACAGTAATGCCGAGTTTTATTTTCTAACTTTTGCGGAAAACAGGGAACTGTTGAGCTTGTTGAATGTCACTGACAATATTTCGGTCTTTACAATCAGCACAAAAACTTTTTTTGGCTTTGCACGTGATGTTGTCAAGACTGCCTATAAGCTGCAAAAATTGCATCTCGACGTGGTCATCGATTTCGAATTTTTTTCCCGTTTTACTTCCATCCTGGCTTTCATGATCAGGGCAAAGTGCCGGGTGGGATTCTACAATCATTTCATCGAAGGGCTCTATCGAGGGAATTTCCTGACCCACAAGGTGTTGTACAACCATTACCAGCATACTTCCGTCGCCTTTCTCGACATGATCGAGACGATGAGAGTCGGCGATGAATTGCCCTATAACAAAATGGGCTACTCGACGTTACCTTACCTGGAGGACCAAGGGATCATGTTCAGGCGGACCAGAGAAGAAGCTGATAAATGCAGAAAAAAATTCGGCCTTGCAGCGTCCGACAGGCTTGTACTATTGAATCCGAATATAAGTGAAGGGTTCATTGATCTCCGAATGTGGCCACTTTCCCACTTTGCCCAGCTGTCCCGCACCTTGTTGGATGAACATGAAGATATGAAAATTGGAATCATCGCTCCCCCACAGAACATCCCGGTTGCCGATGAGTTGGCCAGCCTCATAAACAGTGAACGGGTCGTAAATTTTGCCGGGCAAACTACCCTGGCCGAGTTGTGCATGCTACTGGACCTCTCGTGCGTGATGGTTACCAATGACAGCGGCCCGGCTCATCTTGCGGCATTAACAGGGACCCATGTAATCACCATGTTCGGACCCGATACGCCAGTTTTGTTCAGGCCGTTGACGAAAAGGTCATCCGAGCTGTTCCTGAACCTGGGTTGCAGCCCATGCGGCACCATTTACAACGGAAAACAGACCGTCTGCCGGGACAACCAGTGTATGAAGCGTATCACCCCGGAAATGGTCGGTAAAATCATAGTTACGGAGATAAAATGCACGCCTGCGCCATGTGCAAATCAAATGATATAGCCCCGCTTTTCGGGATCAGGGATAATCCAGCCTTTACGCTGTATGGATGCAAAGCATGCAAGACGAGGTTCGTACACCCCCAACCGGATGATGACTTTCTCCGGCAACTCTATTCCGAGAGGTACTATGAGGCCTGGGGGTACCAGGATGATGCCGAATCCCTGCGTACCATGAAACTTGCGACGTTCGGCTCCCGTTTGCGGTTGATACGGCAGTACAAGAAAGGAGGGGCGATCCTGGATGTCGGCTGTGCGACCGGTTTTTTCCTGGAAGCCGCTTGTTCCGCAGGGTTCGAACCATTCGGGGTCGAACTCTCGGAATATTCGGCAAAAATTGCCGGCGACAAGTTCGGCGAGCAGGCGATCTTCAACGGGGTCCTGGAGAAGTCCCCCTTTGGACGAAAGAGCTTCGACGTTGTAACCATGTTCGACCTGCTTGAGCATGTTCGGGACCCCATGTCGGTTTTGAAGAAAACCAGTGAACTTCTGAAGGATGACGGAATCGTGGCTATCATGACGCCCGATACGGATTCCCTGACCCACAGACTCATGGGAAAAAAGTGGACGCATTACAAGATCGAGCATCTTTTCTACTTCAACAGGAAATCTATCCGGGAACTGGCGGGACGTTGCGGCTTCAGCGTGGTCCATAGGGAACCGGCCCGCAAGGCGCTGAATTTGGCCTATCTTTACTATCAATTCCAGGTCTACCGCCATTGGTTCCTTACACCCCTGACACGCTTGCTCTACACCCTGCTTCCCGGCAAGCTCTTGAGGGCCAATTTCACCATCTCCATAGGCGAGATGATCGTTTGTCTGCAAAAAACCCAAAATGCACCATCGTAGGGGTATGCTGTAATCTATCGTGAAGAAGTGACCAAGGAATAACCATGAATCCCATCGAGGAAACACCCTCTGCAGGTCTGCTCTGTTGGCGCCACTGGTCTGTGCTTATCGGCGGTTTCCTGGCAGGCCTCGTGGCTGCCAATATTGTTGCCGCCATTCCTTTCGACTTTTCCGGCAAACTTGCAGAGGCAAGGCGACTCGGCATTGTAAGCCTGACCATCCTGAACGGCTATCCCAAAAGCAGGGACGTTCTGTGGTATGCGGCCCTCATCCTGTTCCCGGTTACCTGCTCGCTCGGCGCATGGCTCGTCTGGAGCAGGGGTCGCCGAAATGAACTGGCGGCATTGTTTCGAAATGGGCCTGCTGCTGCACCGATATCGTTCCCTCATCGGCGGATTGTTGCACTGGCCGTCTTTCTGTTTTTCTTGCTGGCAACCTTCAACGTGAACAATTTTTATGAACCGATTGGAGGATGGGCATTTCTCGGAGAGGAGGGGGAATTCCTGGCCTGGACGCAGATCCTTTTGACTGGAGGGGACTACGCACGCGACTTCTTCTGCCTCTACGGTCCGCTCGTCCTCTATCCCCTGGCCTGGGTCATGAAACTGTTCGGGGCTTCAGTGGTGGTGGGACGGTTCTACACATACGGACTAACCCTGATCTCTGGCGTGATTCTCATGGCCTTTCTTTATCGGACGATCCGGAGCCGCGGCATCTTCTTTCTTTCAGCACTGCTCATGCTGGTGATTTTCATGGGGGGCGTGCGGACAAGCGCCACCATGCTGCGTGTATCTCTGGGGTTCGTCCCCCTCCTAATTCTCTATCGCTACCTCGGAAGCAACCGAAAGCTGCCGATGGTCGCTACTGGTGTTGTTCTCGGGCTCAGCCTGTTGTTCAGCCAGGAGGTCGGTATCTGCGCACTAATTGCTACGGGAGCATTCCTCTGCCTGGAGGCGCGTACTGTGGGCGAATACCGGCGACTTGCCCGGCAAGGGGGCCTCGTCGCGGCCGGCTGCTGCATGATGTTGGCTCCCATGCTTGGCTACTTCTATCGGGTGAATGCCTTCGACCGTTTTTTTGAAAGTATGTACGGTTTCCCGAAACTGAACATGCTCGGATACTGCTCTATCCCTTTTCCATCATTCACCAGCTTTCTGGCCGCGCCACTGACCAGTGGGGCGTTCTTCCCCTACTGGATCATCGGCATATATCTTTTTTCCGCCATCTACCTGCTCGTTCTCCTTTTCCTCCACCTGGACAACCGGGATATCAATATTCGTGCCGCCCTGCTGGTGTTCGGGCTGCTCCTGTTCCGTTCCGCCCTCGGCAGATCGGATGAAAGCCACTTCTATTTCTCAGCGCCACCGGCTTTCCTGCTCGCCTTCCTCATGCTCGATGATGCTTTGAGGGGGCTTGCAAAACGCCATCTGAAAGTAGTGCGAACCGGGCAGCGGGTGCTAGTGTCCGCGCTCCTCTTATCCCTCGTCCTGCTGATCTGGAGTTCTCGCGTACTTCGCGAGAACGTCACCTATCCTTTCATGGAGCTGGGCCACGTTACCTCGAAATTCAGGGTGCAGGAGACAGGGGTGGCATTGCCCCAATTACACCGGGGAGGAGTTTTTTTCGACCCGCCGATAGCAGAGAATCTGGTTAAAATCGGAAGGGCTCTCGATCGATACACGCAGGAAAGAGATCACGTTCTCTTTTTCCCCAATGAAGCGGCATATTATTTCCTTTTAAATCGTCGTGTCCCGACCCGCTATGTTCACGCCTATTTTGCGATTACCACAGATCAGCGCCGGGAGATGGTGGCTGAACTTGAAGAACGGCGACCTGCATATGTGGTTTACAGCCTGGATGACCCGAGGATTGACGGAATCCCGGAGAACATACAGGTGCCCGAGGTATTGTCATATCTGCGAGAAAACTACATCCTCGCCGAGGACCTGGGCGGTATCCTTCTCTTACGGAGAAAGGATTTGTGAAAGGATTTCTTCTCCTCTTGCAGAAAAGCCGAAGAGGAAGTAAAGTCAGCCGGACAAATCACCGATTGTCTGATATTTCATAATGCTTCGTTATTTCTGGATGCAGCGGCGGGAGCAACCGATGTCATATGATTCGACAGAACGAGAACAACTATCGGCAACAGATTCGCAAAGTTCGATGGCAACTTCGGAGGGTTTCCCATCTGCCCGTCAATTCAGATGGATTGTAGTTACCCTGCTGGTCTATTTCGGGTTGCGGCTCCTCTATTTCGCCATAACTATTTCCCCTAATGTGCCGCCGGACGAAGTGACCCATTTTGGCGTAAGCCGGATCTTTTCCAGAGTCCTGTTCCTCCCCGTAAACTCTCCGGAAACCTACCAGTACGGCCTGGTCACCAACATCCCCTGGCTTTATTACTGGATCATGGGGAAATTGCTGGTCCTGAATTTCTTCGGCATTTCCGACCTCCTGTACCTGCGCCTGCTCAATATACCGCTTGCCTTCGGCACGGTCTATTTTGTCTGGCGCGTGCTCCGTCTCCTGACAGACGACCGGCTGACCCAGTTGCTACTGATCGTCGCCATGACGAACACCCTCATGTTCTCGTTTCTCTCCGCCTCGGTCTCGTACGACAATCTGACGAATCTCCTGGCGGCCATGGCTGTCTACTCCCTGCTCGCCTTCTTCAAGGACCGGTCCGGCAATCTGCTTGCCGCTTCAATTTTGTGCCAGCTGGCGGGATGCCTCACAAAGTCTTCTTTTCTGCCGCTGGTCCTGGTTATGAACATTCTTCTGCTTATCCACGAGTTCAAGGACCTTCCCGCCCTCCCCTCCGCCCTTAAAGGCTGGTTCCAAGCTTCGGTCAAGCGGGGCCTTGGCCTGACGCTCGCCATCCTCGTCGGCCTGGCGCTGAACATCCAGCTTTACGGCGGCAATTATCTGCACTACAGGAACCTGGCTCCGGAGATGGGCGAAGTCCTTCCCCCTGAGATCGCGATGCAGAATCGCATTTATGCCCGGAACACGATTTTCATTGCTTTCAAGGAGAGGCGCGTCTCCTTCGAGAAAGCGATGGAGATGGCCTCACAGATAAGCCATCCGGGTGATCGCGCCGCCGCCGTCTACATGATAGACAATTACGCTGGGCGCAGGTCCAGCGAAGAGCAACTGATGGGTCCTGTCGCGTACATAGTCCCATGGGGTCTACGCATGCTGGCATCCACCTTCGGCATCCTGGGCCATGTTTCAATGATCAACGAAGGGCCCGCAATCCTGCCGTTCATTGCCCTGATGGTGCTGACATGTCTCGGCATCCTGATCCGCTGGCGCCCCCGTGAAGCAGCAGGGCTCCCCACATATCTGGCGGTGATCGCCGCCTTTTACGGTATCTTCCTCTTGTACGCCATCAATTACAAGACGTACCTCTACTATGAATTATTTAACCTTGCACTGCAAGGGCGCTACATATTCCCCGTAATCGGTCCGCTCTATGTGCTCTCGTGTTATTACCTGCTGCATCTCTTCAGGGGGAGGTATTTGCGGCTGGGCGTTTTTCTGGCGGCAGCAGTCATTTTCATCGGCTCCGAATTCCCCTATTTCCTCATTAACGCCACGCCTGATTGGTTCGCTCTGCCGCTAAAGTGATGGTAGAGTTCTGTCAGCAGAGGCCAATACGGAAATATTTGCACGGCGATATCTGATGTATGCAACCGCGTAACATGAGAAGAAAGGAATGCTCCCCATGAACGAAAACAGTCAAGCCACCGGCCAGATACCGGTAAATCCCCCCCCTCTGCCGGGGATGGGGCGCCCCGGCTTGACGATTCTGCTCTCGGTCTTTCTGGCGATCGGCCTCCTTCTCTACGCCGTCTGCCTGTTCAAGAATATCAGCTACCCGCTCATGTGGGCCGACGAGAGCATGACCGCGGTGGGCGCACAGCGGGTGCTCGAGTTCGGTTATCCCAAAGTCCACGATGGCAGGAACGTCTTCTATGACCTGCGTCATTCCGACTTGACCCTGGGAATCGATAAAAAGACCGATGCATACATCGGCGGGGCCGGTTGGACCCCCTACTATTTTGCGGCGCCGTTTGTAGCACTTTCCCAATCCGTGTCTGATCTCTATCTAAAGACGGCGATACTCAGGGTCCCGTTTGCTCTTGCCGGTCTTGCGGGAATGCTGCTGCTCCTCTGGACGGGGACTCGCGCACTCCCTACGACGTTCAGCCGTCTCGCCGTGGCCGTGCTGTTCGTGGTGCTGGAACTCCCCAGTGTGACCCTCATGCTGCATCTGCGCGAGGTACGGTACTACTCGCTCCAACTGCTGTTGACCACCATCGCCCTCAGCGCCTTTGTCGGCTATCATCTCTTCTCCTCGATCAGGTATCGCGTTTACGCCGTGGCGGTCTTCTGCCTGGTCCCGCTGCTGTTTCTGACTTTCTCTCCCGCGTCCGTGGCTTTTTGCGTCACCGTCGGCCTCTACCTCGGGGGAGAATGGATTATTCCCGCACTAAGACAGCGCCGCGGCAGCCTCCCCTCAGTGCGCAGCCAGCTGAAATCCCTCGCACCGGCTCTCGCTTCCCTGGCGCTGGTGGCGCCCTTGGCCTGGTTCTTCAGAACGCTCTATATTTCCCGTCGACTCGAGGAATTCTACGACTATTCCCTCGCCACCTACTTCGAGCACCTGGGCGTGGTCTGGAGTTATTTCGCGCGGTACGACATCATCCTGTTCGCAATCGCCGCCAAGCTTCTCCTGTTCCTGTTCCGGCGAAGGGTGCGCAACGACGCCGGACTGCTCCCTGCCTTGAAGCTGTCGCTGCTGCTCTCCTTTTATTTCGTTGTGCATGCCCTGCTCATCGCTAAAATCCCCAACCGTCTCTTTACGCGCTATTTCATAACACTGCAGCCGGTACTGGTCTTGACATTCGCGCTGGATTTGCTGATTCTTGCCAGGATATCGCTGGGGATGGAGGCGCGAAGGAGAATGGCGGGTGCGGCGGTGGTGGCGGTGCTGTTCGTGGGGAGTATCGGCTTTACTTTTTCACAGAACCTGCAGCTTATCAGGGGCCGTTTGTACGAAATCAGCCACCAGTATCAAGGGGTGCTCGACTTCGCCATACCCTACATCCGGGAACACTACGAACACCCCGACCGTCTGGTCATCGCGACCAATTACGAGGAAACGTCGTACATCTACTACCTCGGCTGCCGGGTCATTATCGGGTTTATCAACCCCGACCAGCGCGGGGACCGGTTGGAACAGCCGGACTGCATCATTTACAGAAGTTTCTGGTCGCAATTAACCGATGTGACTCCATTTGAAGTTCTCCTCAAAAGGGACACATACGAGATGGTGCGCCTCCCTGTCCTTGACTACGGCTTCAACAACATTCCGGAAGTCGTGCATTGGACCCCCGAAACGGGATGGGAGTGGGGACTGCACCTCTTCATGACTGCCTACAGCAATGATCCGCAATCCCAGGCTGCGATCTACCTGCGAAGGAACAATGCCGCTCAGCCTCTTCTGCCACAGGGCCCCGGACAGTGAACGCGGCTACCGATCCCGATGTTACAAGGAAGATAATGTCCACTGACATAGTCCATGATACGGAATCAACAAAGCAGGAAGTCGAGTCGGCCTGGTCATCGGGAAATGCACCATGGATGATCATGGCAGCGCTAGTTGTGCTGCTCTGCATCTACGTCAGGGTCCGCCTGCTGAGTGTTCCCCTCGAACGCGATGAGGGGGAATACGCTTATTTTGCCCAGCTCATGCTGCGCGGCGTCCCCCCCTATCTCCATGCCTACACGTTGAAGCTTCCCGGCGCCGCGCTCATGTACGCGCTGTTCATGCTTGTCTTCGGCCAGTCTGCGTGGGGCATACATCTCGGTCTGCTCATCGTCAACACCATGACCATTGTCTTGGTCTTTGCCCTGGGCCGGCGACTGTTCCATCCATCAGCCGCCTCGATCGCGGCCGCATCGTATGCCGTTCTCTCCGTCAGCCTTGGCGTCTTCGGTGTTTTTGCCCATGCCACACATTTTGTCGTGTTGTTTGCTCTCGCCGGGATACTGTTACTCCTGCGGGCTTTAGACAACGGTCGGTCGACGATACTCTTTTTCAGCGGCCTGTCATGTGGTCTGGCGATCATAATGAAACAGCACGGGGTGTTTTTCGCTTTTTTCGCCCTCTTGTATTTTCTCTGGGAACAGAAAAAATGCCTTCCTGCCGAATGGCGACGGATCACCCGACAGGGCTTGTTGTTTGTGGCGGCAACCATGATCCCGTTTGGAGTTTGTTGCCTGGCCCTTGCCCTGTATGGCTCATTTGACAAATTCTGGTTCTGGGCATTCACGTATTCCCGTGAATATGTCTCTATCCGTCCCATCTCTGCCGGAGTGCAGGTATTTCTGGAACAGTTCCTTACTATTTCACGGAGTTCACTCTCTCTCTGGATCGCGGCGGGGGGAGGCATTGTTTTTCTTTTTGCCGACAAGACAGTCAAAAATGCCAGGGTATTTACAGCGGGCTTTTTGCTCTTTTCATTTCTTGCAATCTGCCCCGGTTTCTATTTTCGCGAGCACTATTTTGTAATGCTCCTGCCGGCAATTGCCCTCTTGAACGGCGTTTTTGCGTATTCGACCCGGAACTTTCTTGCGCGCTGGGATAGAGGACAATTCCCCCGGATCATCCCCGCACTCCTTTTTTTACTGGTTGTTTCATTCTCCGTTTATCAGCAAAGGGAGTTCTTTTTTTCCATGAGCCCGGAAACGGCAAGCCGGAAGATCTATGGCGGCAACCCTTTTCCTGAATCACTCCCCGTAGCGCACTATATAAAGGAACACTCCTCACCGAATGACCGGATAGCGGTATTGGGCTCGGAGCCGCAGATATTCTTTTATTCGGGAAGATATTCTGCAACCGGCCATATCTATATGTACGGTTTGATGGAAAATCAGAAATACGCTGCGACAATGCAACAAGAATTGATTAAGGATATCGAAACTGCAAAGCCGAAATTTATTGTCCAGATTTGTGTAGATACGTCATGGTTAATCGATCCGGATTCTAATACAATGATTTTTGGTTGGGCACGCATATACTTGAAAGAAAATTATCGGCTGGCCGGAGTAGTTGATATTTTTGATAATACGACCGTCTATCGTTGGGATAATGAAGCGGCAGGATATACCCCTCGTTCCGATTCATTTCTTTATGTCTATCAAAGGAATGATTCATAAACTAAGCGCATATATTTCGCTTGAAGAACAGGGAGACGATTGTGCCTGAGACAAGTCATATACGGGGAAGGGAAGAAGTGATGCGGACCAGGCTGTTTATCTGTTGCGGGCTGGTTGTGCTCACCCTCGCGGTCTTCTGGCAGGCGGGGAACTGCGCGTTCACCAATTTCGATGACCCCGTGTATGTCACGAGCAACTCCCACGTACTGGGGGGGGTGACGTGGGAGGCCGTCAGGTGGGCGTTTACCACGACGAACGCCTCCAACTGGCATCCCTTGACCTGGCTGTCGCATATGGTCGATTGCCAGCTTTACGGACTGAATCCCCGGGGGCATCACTTCACCAGCCTCTTCTTCCATATCGCCAATACACTGCTGCTGTTTTTTCTGTTCACCCGGATGACCGGCGCCACGTGGAAGAGCGCCTTTGTCGCCGCCCTGTTCGCCGTGCATCCCCTCCATGTTGAATCGGTCGCCTGGGTCGCGGAACGGAAAGATGTCCTCAGTGCGTTCTTCTGGTTTCTCACCATGTTTCTGTACGCCGGCTATGTGAACAAGCCGGGCGTTGCCCGCTATATGCCGGTCGTGCTGAGCTTTGCCGCAGGTCTTATGGCGAAGCCGATGCTCGTTACCCTGCCATGTGTCCTGCTCCTCATGGATTACTGGCCCCTCGGGCGGGTTCACACAAGAAAGCCCAGGCCGGCGCCTGATTTCGGCCGGCCGGGAGCTGCCGCGGAATCGCGCGGCACCGTGTCTGTCCGGCTTTTGCTGCTGGAAAAAATCCCCCTGTTCGCCCTTGTCGCCATATCCTCGATCATCACCTTTTACGCCCAACGAAAGGGAGGGGCGGTCTCGTCACTTGAATCAGTCCCCTTTGCGTCACGGATCATCAATGCCCTCGTTGCCTGGACAGGCTACATCGGCAAAATGATCTGGCCGCGGAACCTCGCGGTCTTCTACCCGCTCGACCGTGATATGTCGGCATGGCCGGCGGTCCTGGCCGGCAGCGCGCTGATCGTCGTGACGGTGCTGCTGTGGCGGACGGCCCGGCGACGGCCCTACTTCATCGTAGGGTGGCTCTGGTACATCGGAACGCTTGTCCCGGTGATCGGTCTGGTCCAGGTAGGTATGCAGTCAATGGCCGACAGATACACCTATATACCTCTCACCGGTCTTTTCATCATGGCTGCCTGGGGTATGGCCGATTTCGCAAAAGGGTGGCGAAACCGGCAGGTTATCCTTGCTGTTCTGGCCGGGGTGGTCATCTCAGCTTCAACCGCCGCAACCTGGCGGCAGCTCAGCTACTGGAAAAACAGTATTTCCCTCTACCGGCATAATCTTTCAATCAATAGCGGCAACTTTCACATTCATAACAATTTGGGTTTTGAACTTGCGGGCAGGGGGGAATACGATGAGGCGATCAAGGAATATCAGGAGGCTCTTCGGATAAATCCCAAAGCCGAAAAAACTCACTGTAATCTGGCCACTGAATTGGCCTCCGAAGGGAAATTTGAGGAAGCAATAACCCATTATAAGCAAGCGTTACAGATTAAACCTGATATGTACGAGGCATACTATAGATTGGCAATCGTCTACACCCTTCAGAACAAGTTAGACGAGGCGATTGCCAATTTTAACAAAGCCCTTACGATCTCTCCGGGGTTTCCGGGGGCTCATTTTGAACTCGGAGTTGTTCTGGTTAAGCAGAACAGGGTCGAAGAAGCCGTATATCATTTTTCGGAAGTGCTCCGGCTGAAGCCTGACTCTGCTGAAGCCCGCCACTGGCTGAGAACTCTCAAATGATTCTCACGCCAAGAACGACGACAGCTACTTGGCAGGTTCCGACCACAAGTTTGTCACCAGCTGCTGGCCATTGGCAGGCAACTACGTACGTACCCCTGGCCGTCTTTGGCAAACCATTCGTAGGTGAGGTAGGGGACTTCAAGCCTTTTATCGCCCAAAAAGCGGGCGATGCGATAGAGCGGATCATCGAAATCGATCCACCAGATCAGTCTATGAAAATCACCGAATTAATGATTCAAGCGGCCGCTTTACCATGCATAAGCTCCTTCGTTGCGTAGAGAATCGGGCCTCACCCCTCAGGCTGTCTCACGAACCCCGGCCACCTCACACAATAGATAAAAATGCTTGAAATTTTAACCCAAAGGGAATAGTTTAACATCTAAGCCCAACCTAGGTAAGAGGGCAATCAAACAGACAAGGAGTGTATGCATGAAAGGATTTATAAAAGCCCTGATAATGGTTATTGCCCTGGCGCTCCCAGCGGTTGGCCAATGCGCAGAAGCGGATTCAAAGAGTGAAAAGTCTTCTGCCGAAAAAATCTACAAGGTGAGTGAACTTTATAAAAATAGAGCCACCCTCGATAAGCAGAAGGTCACGGTCAAGGGAAAGGTGGTCAAGGTTGCGTCCGGGATATTGAACATGAACTGGATACATCTGCAGGACGGCAGCGGCACCCAAGCCAAGAAGGATAATGATCTGACGGTGACAACCGCCCAGGACCTCCCGGCAGTCGGCAAGATTGTGACCGTAACCGGCACACTGGCCAAAGGTAAAGACTTTGGCAGCGGCTACTATTATGAAGTAATTGTGGAAAACTCAACTATCAAGCAGTGATCAAACGGACTCACTCCCTGCCATGAAAAGCCTCCTGCCGCTGCAGGAGGCTTTTCCATAACGGCCACCAGACAATGAATACCTTGACAAAGCAGCTTTTATTAAGTTATAGAATTGCCTTAGTCAAAGCTGTCTCGATGTATGTTTTTCAGGAATATATACCATGGCCATCAGGCGCATTTTTTTAACACTGATCACTGTTGTGGTGAGTTGTTCTCCTAGTATTGCCGCGGATGTTGTCGATGTCGCCTTTCACACCCGTAATGCAGGGGCCATCATCTTCAGCCATCAAAAACACCTGAAGACTCCGGCAATTAGCAATAACTGCGCCACCTGTCACGATAAAATCTATACCATGAGAAATAAACGTCCCGTAACCATGGCCGAAATGGAAAAAGGCGAATCCTGCGGAGCCTGTCACGGCAGGATCGCCTTTACCCTTGGTGCCTGCGGGAGCTGCCATGCAATCAAGGACGTCATCTTCCGTGTCGAACCAACCGGGAACGTTACCTTTGCCCACGAACCACACACAAAAAAACTGTTGTGCATCGAATGCCATCCACGCCTGTTTAAGCCGGGGAGAAACCGTTCTGTCACCATGGCGGAGATGGAAAACGGGAAATCGTGCGGGGCCTGCCACAAAGGGAAGAAGGCATTTGCCCTGGCCGACTGTTCCCGTTGCCATATGGCTGGAAACGTACTTATGAAAGTTACCGGAGCCGGGCCGGTCACTTTCAGCCATGCCTTTCACACAGCCATTCACCGTTGTGCCGATTGCCATCCCAAGGTATTCCGCCTCGGTTACACCAAGCCGCGGGCGACCATGTACGACATGGACCAGGGCAAGTCATGCGGAGCCTGTCATGATGACTATATCGCTTTCACGATCAGAGAAAGTTGCGTCCGCTGTCATGACATGTAGCAGATTGGCAGCACTCGATAGCCCAGCAATAGTCACTTTCTCTCATTAAGATACATAGCGTTGCCCTTTGACCCTGAAACAATCACCGCGGTTCCTTTACGTCCTCGCTCATAGATTGTCCACATAGTCAGCAGTGGGAACTCTTGTTGAATTTACATTAAGAATTTATTAACATGCATGCATAGTTACTGTGCACTGACCGACCCGCAGCGCGGTAAGTGACCGCGGAGGAACAATTGAAAAGATACATTGTTGGACCAGCTATCTTACTATCACTGGTCCTCGGAAAAGCGGTCTCCAGTGCAGCCGAAGGAAACGTGTGTACGCGTCCGTTCACGGATAGCAGTGGCGCCATGGAGTTTCGCAAATCAGCCAGGGCAGAAGCACCTTCCGGGGATGACAACGAGCACTCCCAAAATGACACCCTGGCAGATAAAAATTATCTCGGAAATGCTGCAGACGGCGATGCAGCTGCCATAAACGATGTAGGGGTTGACTACGCCAGAGGGCAGAAGCCGGCTCAGAATTTCAATGAAGCGTTGCAATGGTTCTCCATAGCCGTCCGGCAGGGACACCTTGAGGCCGAGTTCAATCTGGGAGTCATGTATGCAACCGGGCAGGGGGTTTCCCGGAACGACAAGGCTGCCGCTACATGGTTTAAATTGGCCGCGGAGCAAGGCGATGCCGAAGCGCAGTACATCCTCGGGACCATGTATGAAACCGGGTGCGGGGTGCCGCAAAGCGACAGTGAAGCTGTCCGATGGTACCGTTCGGCCGCCGGAATGTGGCATACGGCGGCCCAGGAAAACCTCGCAAGAATGTACCAGACTGGACGCGAAAACCCGCCGACTGCTGCCGAAACTGCCAGGTGGCACCACCTGGTGGCGGCACACAAAAGTCCTGAAGCTGCCTTTATCCTAGGTTCGGAATATTGTAATGGGGTTGGGATTCCGCGGAATTATCTGGAAGCGGCCATCTGGCTGCGCGTGGCAGCAACACAGGGGCACGTCGCAGCTGCTTACCATCTGGGGGGGTTGTACGACACCGGGCAGGGGGGGCCGCAAAACCCCGTTGAAGCGGCCAAGTGGTACCTTGTGGCGGCCAAGAGAGGGCATGCCGAGTCGCAATACAGCATCGGGGTGATGTATGGCACGGGGCGCGGCGTGGAGCATGATTTGGTCAAGGCATACGCATGGCTCGACATAGCCGCCCGGCAGGGACTGCAAAAGGCAGCGGATAAAAGGGACCTCATTGCCAGGGAAATGACGCGGCCCCATTTTTACGAAGCGCAGCGGCTAAAGAGGGAGATGCTCCAGATTAAGGGCATTATTGCCCGGTGAGCAGGCATGAAGGCAAGTCGCTTAGCGATGAATTGATATGAATAGGTTAACTGAGGGGCAATGGTACAAAAATCTATTCGTCATCTGTTGCCCGTGATCCTGGCAACCACTCTTGTCCTGGGATTGGCAGACAGGCCGGGGGCGCAGACTCAGGGGAAATCCGCTTTAACCGTTAATGACTGCGTCAAGTGCCATGTCGGGCCTCCTGCCGACATGGCTGCCAACGGCGCCGCTCACCAGACGATCACCTGCTTCGCCTGCCACCCCGGCCACCGTCCCGCCTCGCAGAACAACATCCCCACCTGCGGCCAATGCCACGCAGGGAAGCCCCACTATGACCTGAAAGGTTGTTCCGATTGCCACAAGAATCCCCATGCGCCCCTGAAGGTCGCATTCGGATACAATGTCACCGGCCCCTGCCTCACCTGTCATACCTCGCAGATTCAGCAGCTCAGGGACAACAGGAGCAAGCATACGAATCTTTTCTGCTCGTCCTGCCACAACGTGCATCGGGTAGTGCCTCTCTGTGTGCAGTGCCACAAGCCGCACAGCGCCGGCATGACCCAGGCGGATTGCAGGAAATGCCACAAGGCCCACATGCCGAAAGTCGTGACCTACGGGAAGGACACCCCCGACAAGGAGTGTGCGCCCTGCCATCAAAAGGCCGCCGGCCTTTTGGGCGCGAGCAAGGCCAAGCATAAGAGCCTGTCGTGCGTTTCCTGCCATGCCGGGAAGCACAGGACGATGCCGACCTGCCAGAGCTGCCATGGCGTCCCGCACGCCGCGGCCATGGTAGCGAAATTCCCGAAATGCAGCGAATGCCACTACAT
>JBGQLM010000051.1:0-25884 GCA_041500085.1 Geobacteraceae bacterium | reverse complement strand
TGGAAGGCTACCGCGTAGTGACCATGGAATACGCCGCTGACAAGGCCGACATTTTCGTGACCTGCACTGGCAACTTCCACGTCATCACCCACGACCACATGGTGAAGATGAAGAACCAGGCCATCGTGTGCAACATCGGCCACTTCGACAACGAAATCGATGTCGCCTCGCTGGAAAAATACCAGTGGGAAGAGATCAAGCCTCAGGTGGATCATGTCATATTCCCTGATGGCAAGCGTATCATCCTGCTGGCCAAGGGACGGCTGGTAAATCTCGGCTGCGGCACCGGCCACCCGAGCTATGTAATGTCCTCCTCCTTCGCCAACCAGACCATCGCCCAGATCGAACTGTTCTGTAATCCCGACAACTATCCGGTCGGTGTTTATGTCCTGCCCAAGCACCTGGACGAGAAGGTGGCCAGACTGCAGCTGAAGAAGCTTAATGCCCAGCTGTCAACCCTGACGAAGGAACAGGCTGACTACATCGGGGTGGCTGTTGCGGGACCTTACAAGGCGGAACATTACAGGTACTGATTTCTCGTTTAGTTCAAGTTGAGATACAAAAGGCCTCCGAGATCTTGAACCTCGGAGGCCTTATTTGTAGTTTTATGGTATTTTGAGAGAAGAGGCAGGTAATGTCGAGAGGATTCATGCCTTGCTCATGAAGCATCGAAGTGCTGAAAGCAGGGAACGCTTAAGGTGCGCTCACTGTAAAAACCGAGCTTTCTTCGCCATTCGGGTTTACGACCATCATCTGCAGACTCTTGGTCGACGGGTCGTACGGGTAGCGGTAGTATGTCATCCTGCTGCAGCTGTTGTAGAGAAGCCGGTCCCGGTCACCGGGATAGGTTTGACCGCTCTGGATTTTTTTTCCGTCCACGATAAGTGATGATCCCTGCTGAAAGTTTATTCCTTCAATAGCAAGCTCGTAATAATTCACATAGTCGCTTCCCTGAATGACATTCCTGACTTCCGGCCTGTTGGTTACCATCAGGCCCAGTGCGCCGGAGACCGTCTCTTCGGGATTTTTTACCTGGATCTGATGAAGCCCGCCCTGGACCTGTGGTGCGATAAAAAGCATCTCCTCCGAGGAAACCCGGCTTCCCCGGACTGCAGCACCATCGATCATGATCTGGGCACCTTCCAGGAAGTTTTTCCCTTTTACAGTTACCTGGCGTTCATCTCCGGACGAGCAGAATGAAATAGTGTCAGGTGAGATGGAGAAGGCAACAGGTTTAACCGGAGAAATCGTAAATGAGTATGCCCTCCCTGACGGTCCCCCTTTCTGGCGTATGTAGAGGGCATAATTCCCCGGAGCTATCTGCGGTATCTCGAAACTGATCTGTTTTGCAGAGATCAGTTTCGACGGGATCTCTTCGATGCCGAGATATACGGCACTCCCCTGGTTGAACCCTGATCCGGAGATCATTACCCTTACTCCCGGGGTACCCTGCCCGGGGATAATGCTGAGGATTATCGGAGCCTCGATTGGTTCGTCTTCGGCGGATACTGTGTTGCAGAGTGCAAGTGACAGTATGAGTGCCATTATCTGAATACGCATGAATTCGTCCTCTTCATCAAGATCAAGTGTCCATCGTAAGTGTAAACCATAACCCCGCCCCTGCAAATATTAGATTCGATGTCCATGCTGCGACTATGGGCGGGAGCGCTCCCTGTTGTCCGAGAGAGAGGACCGTGGCATTTGTTACAAAATATGAGAAGCCTATCACTATGCTTATGATAATCCCTACCCCTATCCCGCCGGATCGACCGTCCCGGAGCGAGAACGGAATCCCGAGGAAAGCCATTATGAGGGCAGCGAAGGGCAGTGAAATTTTGGCATGCATCAGTGTCCTGTAGCTCGTTGCATCGTAGCCATTGTCTTGAATCGCTTTGCAGTAATGCCTCAAAGCCATGAAACCCATGTCTTCCGCCGATTTTGCAACGACTTTGAGGTCAGCCGGCATGAGGTTTATCTTGGAGAAGTACCCGGATTCTTTTCCGGTCTCAACCTCTCCGGCACCACTGAAGCGTCGGTGAGTTACGTCATGAAGAAGCCATCCTCCGGATACGTGGGTAGCAGTTTTTGCCTCGGTTCTTGATACAGGATTCATTCCGCTGTCGATTTCCCAGATGGTAACACCGGAGAGAGTCGAATTCTCGGGTGTGAAGAGCTTTGCCTGCATGATCAGGTGTTCATCGCGGTGCCAGATATTGTTCTGCCGGAAAAAGACCGCTTGCGATTTCTTCTGGACAATAATCTCATCGATGTAGCGCATTTTCTCGCTTGCTGCAGGGGCGATGAACTCCTGCATTATCAGCAGAAATATGCTTATCGTTCCGGCTGTTGCCAGCAGAGGTCTGCCGATCATCACCAGGCTGGCTCCGCTGCTTCGCATCGCCGTGATTTCGCTGTTTTTGGCAAGTGAGCTGATGGCAAGTATTGTCCCCATGAGGACGGCCATCGGCGTCGTCTGGGAAACTATTTCCGGGACTTTGCAGAGAAAATAGAGCGCGATTGCCGAAGCCGGTGCCCCGGCCTGGCTGAATTTCCCGTACCTTTCGAGAAAATCGATCACCAGGTAGATCGAGATGAAAGCCCCCATGCAGTTGGCGATCATTCCCACGTGAGTCCGAACCATGTAACGGGTAATGATTTTCATTTTCCTGCCAGTATTTTAAAAATGTATTTCGCAGCGCGGTTTAGTCCGGTTATAAGGCCAATACTCTCTTCTTTTGCCGCCTTGATGAAAAGGTAGATGCCAAGCGAGAGGAAGAGAATGTTCGGGAGCCAGGCTGCCAGGAGGAGAGGGAGGAGGTCCTTTTCGGCGAACGTTCTCCCGATCGACTGTACCACGTAGAAGAGGAGCAGGGTCGCTATGCTCAGTGAGAAGCCGGCAGCTTTTCCTGAACGGCGGTTATGAACCCCCAGCGGCATGGCGACAATGGCGAAAATGAAACAGGCAAAAGGGAGAGTGAATCTGCGGTGGATCTCCAGACCCATGTCTAAAGTCAGTTTCTTGGAGAATCCTCCGGCCTTGAGATTTCCTCTGAGCTCATTAAGGCTCATGTCCAGTTCGTTCTTTTCGTAGGCTTTAATGGTCTGGGAGAGGTCTACCGAGAGCTCGTACTCCTTGAATTCGAGGCGTCTGTAGGCACCTTTATCAATGGATTGATGGATGCTGCCGTCGGAGAGGTGCAGATGGATTTTTCGGGTTTTCTCATCCATATCCAGAGAGCCGCTTGTTGCGAATATGGTCGATACTTCCTTGGGATTCCGTTCATCCTGGATCATTATCCCGGACAGAGCGCGGTTTTTCTCCTCTTTTTTATCGATATAAATCAGTAGCCCGGGGATGCTGTTGTTGAAGGTCTGTTCCTTGAGATTGAGGTTAAGTCTTCTCTGAATTACCTGGTAGAGGAGGTTCTTGAAGGCAACGTTCCCTTTCGGGAGAGCGTAGATTGCAGTGTAGGCAGTCAGGGCATAGGCAATAACCGACATGAGTATGACCGGTGGAAGAAGTTTGTACAGGCTTATTCCGCTGGCCTTGATGGCGATTATCTCGCTGTCTGCCGAAAGCCTGCTGAACGCAAGGAGTACTCCCAATAGCAGCGCCATCGGAATCGTGATTACGGCGAAGTTGGGGAGAAGGTAGAGGATGAGACGGAGAAGTTCTGAAACGGGAACCCCTTTGCTGACCACCATGTCTACGAGTTTGAGCATCCTGCCGACAAGCAGGAGTCCCGTAAAGATGAAAAGCCCCAGCAGGAAAGGGGAGAGAAGTTCTTTGGTAAGATAGCGGTAGAGTGTTGGCAGCATCGCTGGATCATACATCAAGGCATTCAGGAAGTAAACCGGTGCTACTTCTTTTTCAGTTTTGACTTGCCTGGTAGGGGTGATTGTGTTATATAAATTCGCTGTATAAATTTCGCACGCTGGCTGTCTGTTCCGGGGGTGCCCCTTACAGGGTTCCGGAGTTCTGGGCCAGCGGAGGAAAAAACCAAAAAACGAGGAGATTCAAAATGTCAAGCATCACCATGAAGGAGCTTCTGGAAGCCGGTGTTCACTTCGGACACCAGACCAAACGCTGGAACCCGAAGATGAAACCTTACATTTTCGGGGCAAGGAACGGGATCTACATAATCGATCTCCAGAAAACGGTCCGCCTTTTCAAAAATGCCTACAACTTTGTAACAGATGCTGCACGGGCAGGAGAGACCTTTCTTTTTGTGGGTACCAAGAAGCAGGGGCAGGATGCGGTTGCAGAAGAGGCAAGTCGCTGCGGGATGTTCTATGTCAACCAGCGCTGGCTGGGAGGCATGCTGACAAACTTCTCCACAGTAAAGCAGAGTATCGAGCGTCTGAAAAAACTTGATGTGATGTTTGCGGACGGCACTATCGTAGCTTATACGAAGAAAGAGCGTCTCCAGTTCGACAAGGAGCGTGAGAAACTTGAGAAGATCCTCGGCGGAATCAAGGGGATGGGTAAGCTGCCCGGAGTTCTCTTTGTAGTCGATCCTCAGAACGAGGAGATTGCCGTCGGCGAAGCAAAGAAACTCGGAATCCCTGTCGTGGCGATTGTCGATACCAACTGCGACCCTGACAAGATCGATTACGTGATTCCCGGCAATGACGATGCCATCAGGGCTATCCGTCTCCTCAGCGGCAAAATTGCTGATGCGATCATTGAAGGCCGTGATATGAGGGATCAGCAGCTTCAGAACTACAATGAAGGCGCTGAAGTCGAGGAAGGCAGTGAAGAGGGTGTTGTTGAGGACGAGTCTGCCGAGTAAAGAAAATCAATGAGTGCAGTTTGGATACTGCAGTTACATAGGAGGATAAGGTGGCTATAACAGCGGCACAGGTTAATGAACTTCGTAAAAGTACCGGAGCGGGCATGCTCGACTGCAAGAAGGCGCTCGAGGAGACCGGTGGAGATATTGAGAAAGCGGTGGATACCCTTCGCAAAAAGGGTCTTGCTGCAGCGGCCAAGAAGGCCGGAAGAGCCGCAACCGAAGGTCTGGTGGCGGCAGTCATCGCGGCAGACGGAAAAAGCGGTGCTCTCGTGGAAGTCAACAGTGAGACAGATTTCGTGGCAAAGAACGACAAGTTCCAGGCATTCGTTGCCGACATTGCTAGCCAGGTCCTCACTGCTGCTCCTGCTGACAATGATGCGCTTCTCGCCCAGGATTCGGTGAAAGAGCCCGGCAAATCTATCCAGACTGCTCTGAATGAAGCGATTTCGGTTATCGGAGAAAATCTTCAGATCCGGCGTTTCGCAAGGTTTTCCGGCGCCGGGCTGACAGGCTCATACATCCATGCCGGCGGGAAGATCGGCGTCCTGGTTGAGCTTTCAGGCAATGGCGATCTGGCCCCTCTGGCCAGGGATATCGCAATGCACGTTGCAGCTGCAGCTCCCCAGTATGTCCGCCGTGAAGAGGTCGCAGCCGATGTTCTCGAGCGCGAGAAGGATATCTATCGTGACAAGGCAAGGCAGACCGGCAAACCGGAAGCCATCATTGAGAAGATCATCGAAGGACAGATCGGCAAGTTCTACGGCGAGGTATGCCTTCTTGAACAGAACTTTGTCAAGGACCCGGACAAGACCATCCAGCAGATTCTGAAGTCTGCAGGAGCAGATGTCACGGTGAACCGTTTTGCCAGATTCGTTCTTGGTGAAGGTCTCGAAAAGAAAGAATCGGACTTTGCGGCAGAGGTTGCTGCAGCTGTAGGGAACTAGAGATAAGGGCCGACTGTCAAGTCGGCCTTTTTTTACACTTAGGGCCTGTCAGGAAATAACTGTAACAATATAGCGTTCAGATTCGGGTAAGATTTGGCTGGACTGATTGAGTCAAACCGCAGGCGTAACCAAGGCTACGTTGAGGATTTGGCGATTGAAGGCCGGTCAAAGATGCCCGGAGATGAGATGCAAGATGTGACAGTAATTTCCTGGCAGGCCCTTATGGAGGTTAAATGGATCAGCTTCGCTACAAAAGAGTACTGTTGAAGCTTTCAGGTGAGGTTCTTGGCGGCGCCCAGGGTTACGGGATTGATCCGGTGACCATCTCGGCCATAGCTCTTGAGATAAAGGATGTCGTAGCCAGCGGGGTCGAGCTTGCTCTGGTAATCGGCGGCGGGAATATCTTCCGGGGTCTTGCTGCCTCATCCAAGGGTATGGACAGGGCGAGTGCCGACTACATGGGGATGCTGGCGACCATGATAAACGCTCTTGCGATGCAGGATGCGCTCGAGCAAGTGGGGGTCTTTACCCGGGTTCAGTCGGCTATCGAGATGCAGGCGGTTGCAGAGCCATACATAAGAAGGAAGGCGATCAGGCATCTGGAAAAAGGGCGAGTAGTCATCTTTGGCGCTGGAACGGGTAACCCATACTTCACAACTGATACTGCTGCCAGTCTTCGTGCCATGGAGATAGGTGCAGAGGTGATACTGAAAGGGACAAAAGTCGACGGGGTTTACTCCGCTGATCCGAAAAAAGTGCCTGATGCAGTCAAGTTCAAGTCCCTCAGCTACATAGAAGTGCTGAAAAAAGGGCTTGCTGTCATGGATGCGACTGCGACTTCGCTCTGCATGGACAATAATCTTCCGATTATAGTCTTTGATGTAGGCGTTGCCGGCAATGTAAAAAGGGTCGTCATGGGAGAGGAAATAGGGACAATCGTGAAGGGGGAACAGTCATGACAAAAGAGATAATTGATGGCATGAAAGAGCATATGGTAAAGACTATCGAAACCCTGCGCCGTGAATATCAGAAGATTCGTACCGGTCGTGCCAGTACTTCTCTCCTTGAGGACATAAAAATCGATTATTACGGTAATCCTTCGCCATTGTCCGCAGTTGCAACCCTTGCCATCCCCGAAGCCCGTACGATTACCCTCTCACCCTGGGAGCCCAAGATGATCCCGGTCATCGAGAAGGCCATCTTGAACTCGAACATCGGGCTTACACCGTCTAACGATGGCAGAATGATACGTCTTGTTCTTCCGGCGCTTACCGAAGAGCGTAGAAAGGACATCGTAAAGGATCTCAAAAGGAAGGCGGAAGATGACAAGATTGCTCTCCGCAACATCAGGAGGGATGCCATAGACCGGCTTAAAAAGCTGGAGAAGGATAAGAAGATAACTGAAGACGATTTGAAAAAGAGTGAGAAAGAGGTCCAGGATATAACCGATAAGCACGTTGCCAAGGTTGATGAAGTGTTTGCGCACAAAGAGAAAGAAGTCCTCGAGGTTTGATGACGGCTCATTGTCCTTTTGTCGGCTAGTGTCCCGTGCGGTTGGTTCACCGCACTAATTGCGAGGGGTCTTGGTTCCTGGCAAGGCGCGGCGACGCAGGCCTAGCAGGGCTTAAGCCGAGGAGCCGTAACGCGGCCAGGGGCCAAAAGCACCGCAATTTGAAGGAATGAATTAGCCGCATGGGACACTACTCAGCTGCCGGCGAGGGTTATTTCTCTTGCCTCTGCAAAGTCAGTTATGATTAAATGACTCCCCCGTCAAAACGGGGGTTTTTGTTTCTAAACGGTTTATTTAAAACGGAGATACGGGTTGATGGCCGACACTGTTTCAAAAGTCGCTGTAAAGCTTCCCAGGCATATAGCGATAATCATGGACGGTAACGGGCGGTGGGCGAAGTCGAGGATGCTGCCGCGGATAATGGGTCACCGCAAAGGGGTGGAGACTGTCCGTGAGATAGTGGAGGAGTGTTCCAAAATCGGTATCGGTTATCTGACGCTTTTTGCCTTTTCAGCCGAGAACTGGTCCCGTCCGAAAACAGAAGTCCGTTCGCTCATGACACTCCTGAAAAAATATATCAAGATGGAGGTTCCGCTCATGATGCGGAACAACATCCGCTTTAATGTTATCGGAAGCCGCTCCGACCTTCCGGATGATGTTGCTTATGCCCTTGATGACGCCCGCAGGATCACTTCTGAAAACAGCGGCATGACTTTGACACTTGCCCTTTCCTACGGGTCACGCCAGGAACTTCTTGATGCCTCCAGACGGATTGCCTCGGATATTCTGGACGGGTCGCTGAAGCCTGGGGACGTTACGGAAGATCTCTTCTCGTCATATCTTTATACTTCGGGGCTTCCCGATCCTGACCTTCTCATAAGAACCAGCGGCGAGATGAGGATCAGCAATTTTCTGCTCTGGCAGTTGGCGTATTCAGAACTCTATTTTACCGATATCAACTGGCCGGACTTCAATCGCAAGGAGCTGAAGAAGGCGATTACGGATTTCCAGTTGCGAGAACGAAGATTCGGACTGACAAGCGATCAACTCAAGTCCGGTCGTACTAACTGATGACGGAGGGGAGCCATTAGACAGCGTCTGATAACTGCAGGGATTGCACTCCCGTTACTGTTACTGCTTATTTTGAAGGGGGGGGCGCTCCTTTTCGCACTCTTGATTGCAGTCATCAGTTTTATCGGGCTTCTTGAGTACTGCCATATGACACTGCCCGGTAGGGGCGTTGAAGGCATCCTGATATCAGCATCCGGTGTTGTGATCCCACTGCTCTTTTATCTCCGCTCAGCAGCAGCTATGGCTTTCGCGATAGCACTCTTCCTCATCTCGATCGCCGTTCATACACTCTTCAGGTTCAGCGATGTCAGGGAGGCTGCTTCCGAGGCCGCGCTTCTTTTCTTCGGGATCATTTATGTACCGTATCTTCTCGGTTATCTGATCCTGTTGCGGAATCACCCTGCAGGTCTGAACTGGATATTGCTGATGCTTTTCATGATCATGTCCGGCGACAGCGCCGCCTACTTTTTCGGCTGCCGCTTCGGAAAGCACAAGCTTTATCCGGCGGTCAGTCCGAACAAGAGCATAGAGGGCGCGCTTTTCGGTCTGGCCGGAAGTGTTGCAGGTGCTATGGTCGCAAAGCTGATCTACTTTTCCGAGCTTTCTGTTGTCAACGGTATACTGGCGGCACTTCTTATCGGCACTCTGGGCCAGGTCGGGGATCTTTTCGAATCCCTGATAAAACGGAGCTGCGGAGTTAAGGACTCCGGAAGAATCATTCCGGGACATGGCGGGATACTGGACCGGCTTGACAGCATTCTGTTTGCAGCTCCTGCAACCTACTACTATGCTACCTTTGTTTCCGGCAGACTCTTTCACTGAGACACTAATGAAAAAACTCACCATACTCGGTTCTACAGGTTCAATCGGCACCAGCACTCTCGACATTGTTGCGGCCCATCCGGACAGGTTCACTGTCGCAGCTCTGACTGCAGGGGCAAATCTTGATCTCTTTGCGAAACAGATAGCAAGGTTTTCACCCAGGCTTGCAGTAGTCCTGAATGAAGAGCTTGCAAGCAGGCTGAAGACCATGCTTCCGTCAGGTTCAGGGACAGAGATAATGTCAGGAGTGGACGGTCTCGTGGCAGCGGCAACCCTGACCGAGACCGACATGGTCGTTGCCGCCATTGTCGGCGCTGCCGGGTTGGTGCCCACAGCAGCAGCTATAAAAGCCGGAAAGGATATCGCTCTTGCTAACAAGGAGACCCTCGTAACTGCAGGGCATCTCTTTATGGAACTGATCAAGAGGCATAATGTCAGGTTATACCCTGTAGACAGCGAGCATAGCGCGATATTTCAGTCGATCGAGGGGCACAGGAATGCCGATATTTCCCGGATCATCCTGACCGCTTCCGGAGGTCCATTTCTCAATACGCCTGTTGAGAAAATGCGAAGCGTAACAGTCGGCGATGCCCTGAATCATCCGAACTGGAGCATGGGGCGCAAGATCACGATAGACTCCGCATCCATGATGAACAAAGGGCTTGAGGTCATTGAGGCAAGCTGGCTCTTTGATCTGCCGCTTGACAGGATAGATGTAAATATTCATCCGCAGAGCATAATACATTCGATGGTCGAGTATATCGACGGTTGTGTCATGGCCCAGCTTGGTACCCCTGACATGAAAGCTCCGATTGCCTACGCCCTGTCCTATCCGGAGCGTATCCCGACCGGGGTGAAGCCGCTTGACCTGACCCAGCTTTCAGGGCTGACCTTTGCAAAGCCTGACCTTGAACGCTTCCCCTGCCTCTCACTCGCCTACCGATCAATGAGTGACGGCGAAAGCATGCCGGCAGTAATGAATGCTGCCAACGAAATCGCTGTCGAAGCTTTTCTCGAAGGGAAGATCGGTTTTGCACAAATCCCGGAACTTATCGAAATGACAATGGATGCTCACCAGCCCGCTGCTCTGGGCTCGATTTCAGACGTTCTTGAGGTTGACCTCTGGAGCCGTAGGTGCTCTAGGGAATTCTGCATGAAAATGGGAAACAAATACTAATGGTAATCATTCATTTTATAGTTGTTTTAGGGATATTGATCTTTGTTCACGAACTCGGTCATTTCATTGTCGCCAAGCTGATGGGGGTAAAGGTGGAGAAGTTCTCCCTTGGTTTTGGTGCTAAGATTTACGGAAAGCAAGTTGGAGAAACCGAGTACATGATATCTGCCTTTCCTTTGGGGGGGTACGTGAAGATGTTCGGGGAGTCTGGTATCGTGGAGGGCGGCAACGGTGCTCAAGACGAAGTGGTGCAAGAGATGACCCCGGAAGAGATGTCTCGCTCCTTTTCTCATAAATCCCCTTTGCAAAGGATGGCTATTGTCTTTGCCGGGCCGTTTTTTAACTTGGCGTTTGCCTGGCTGATTCTGGTCATTCTCTTTATGGTCGCTTTTCCGGTTTTGACCCCTAAGCTGGGGAAGGTTCTGGCGGATAAACCGGCAGCCCGTGCCGGAATCCAGATAAACGACCTGATCCGGACCATCAATGGCAGGCAGATTGTCGAGTGGGATGAAATTGCTCCTACCATAGCTGCTACCAAGGGGGAGATTGTTATCGAAGTTGAGCGGGCCGGGACTTTGATCCAGTTCCGGGTAGTTCCTGAGCAGGGGACAACCTACTCCATCTTTGGGGAGCAGGTTTCCCAGCCAATCATCGGGATTGCCCCGGCGTTTGAGATCAGGGATGTACGTTTCTCCCCCCTCAAGGCAATGGCCATGGGGAGCAGGAAGGCATTTAAATATGTGGAGATGACTTTTCTCTCTATCGTCAAGATGTTTCAGGGGAGTGTTCCACTTAATAGTATAGGTGGGCCGATCATGATTGCCGACATGGCTCATCAGGCGGCCCAACAGGGTGGCTCCAAATTCCTCCTTTTTCTGGCGCTTGTATCGGTAAACCTTGGCGTACTCAACCTTCTCCCAATACCGATACTTGACGGCGGGCACCTCTTCTTCTACTTTTGGGAACTTGTCTTCCGCCGACCCGTAAGCATGAAGACCAGGGGGGTGGCCCAGCAGGTAGGGCTCATCCTGCTGATCGGATTGATGGTACTGGCGTTCTACAACGACTTCGTCAGATATTTCAAGGTCATAGTAAAATACTTCATTGGTCTGGGCTAGTCACTGGTGAGGCTCCTTACCGTAGATACATCCACAAACATCTTCAGCATTGCCTTGTCGGAAGATGAGAAGGTTCTCTGTGAAGAGTCCGGCGACGCCGGTCCGTCCACATCAGCTGCAATCCCCTCGCTCATCCGGTCCCTTTTCAAGCATTCAGGCTTTCAGCCGGGAGATCTCGATGCCTTCGCCGTCACAGTAGGCCCCGGCTCTTTCACCGGGGTACGCATAGGGATAGCGCTCGTGAAAGGGCTTGCCTATGCGACGGGAAAACCGGTTGTCCCTCTCTCGTCACTGGAGCTTCTTGCGCTGAACGCAGGGATGAGCACTGTCCCTGTCTGCACGATGTTCGATGCCCGGAAAGGGGAGGTCTACACCGCAACTTTTAACTTCGCCAACGGCCTGAAACTGATCGGCATGGAGAAAGCAGCGGACCCTCTCACAGTAATCAATGAGACTGGCGAGGCGACGCTGTTCATCGGAGACGGCGCAACCCGTTACCAGGAGCTGATCTGCGGGCGCCTTGGCGTACTGGCTATCTACCCGGAAGAGTATCTTCACAGGCCGAGGGCCTCAGCAGCCGTTCTGCTGGCAATCAAACGCTTAAGATCCGGAGCTGCTGTCTCGCCGTTTGACCTTCAGCCGCGCTATCTGCGCCTGTCAGAGGCCGAGCTCAATAGAGCAAGGAGCGTTTGAAGGGATGTCAGCTATGGAATTCAGGGTGACAGCAAACGACGGTTCTTCTGCCGCGAGGACCGGAACCATAACAACTCCCCATGGAGTCATCCCCACCCCGATATTCATGCCGGTCGGAACCCAGGCGACCGTAAAGGCCATGACTCCGGACGAACTTGTCCAGGTCGGAGCCCGGATTATCCTCGGGAACACCTATCATCTGTACCTTAGGCCCGGTCATGAACTTGTGAAAAAGCTGGGGGGACTGCATGGCTTCATGCAGTGGCACGGGCCCATACTGACAGACAGCGGCGGGTTTCAGGTTTTCAGCCTGGGAGAGCTAAGAAAGATCACTGAAGAAGGGGTCAAATTCCAGTCTCATATTGACGGCTCCTATCACTTCATATCTCCAGAGACGTCAATTGCTGTTCAGGAGGCACTCGGAGCGGACATAATCATGTGTTTCGACGAATGTCCCCCATCTCCCGGTGATTTCGAATACGTGAACAGATCGCTTGAGATGACGACGAGGTGGGCCAAACGATGCAAGGAGGCGCGGACCCGGCCGGATCAGGCGCTGTTCGGGATTGTACAGGGGGGGATTTTCCCGGAACTCAGGCGGAAAAGCATGGATCAGTTACAGGAGATCGGCTTTGACGGCTATGCTCTGGGAGGGGTCTCGGTCGGTGAGGAGAAGTCAAGGATGCTTGAGGTGATGAGCTTCTCCGCACCACTCTTCCCTGCTGACAAGCCAAGGTATGTAATGGGGATCGGAACTCCCGAGGATCTGATCGAGGGGATCAATGCCGGTTACGATATGTTCGACTGTGTCATGCCGACCAGAAACGCACGTAACGGGATGCTTTTTACATCCTTTGGCAGGGTGAACATCAAGCGGGGGGAGTATCTTGACGACTCATCTCCCCTTGATCCGGAGTGCAGCTGCTATGTCTGCCGCACCTTCAGCCGGGCTTATCTGAGGCACCTCTTCCGCTGCGGAGAGATCCTTTCTGCACGTCTCAATACCTATCATAACCTCCATTATTATCTGAATCTCATGGAAAGTGCGAGGACAGCGATATCAGAGGGGCGCTTTCAGGGGTTCAGAAAAGAGTTCTACGCAAAAAGAGAGCGTGAATCTGATTTGGGTTGATATTGAGGTTTTTTTAAGGCAATATCCGAAAGTTGAAAAATAGATAATTATTCATTTGGAGGTCTGTAGATGATCGGTCTGGCTTTTGCTATGGGAACCCCGCCTGGTGGCGGTGGCGGTGGAGTGCAGTCCGGGATTACGAGTCTGGTCCCGCTTATTATCATGTTTGCAATTTTCTATTTTCTTCTTATCCGTCCGCAACAGAAGAAGGCCAAGGAGCATAAAGCCCTGCTGGAAGCACTGAAAAAAGGGGATCATGTAGTAACAGCCGGTGGAATGCATGGCAAGGTCTCAGCCGTTGAAGAAAATGTTGTGACCCTGGAGGTTGCAACCGGCGTCAACATAAAATTCAACAAGGGTCATATTGCTGCCATTGTTGATAAATAAAATATTAAAATACTGAACTACGCTGAAAGGAGTGCCCGGCATGTCTAAAGGAATTAACTGGCGCTTTCTGCTGATTGTCGCCTTCCTCCTGCTGTCGGTGGTCTATGTGACACCGACACTGGTCTCCAAAATGCCTTCATGGTGGAAGGGGATTCTCCCGAAGGAAAAGATTCACCTGGGTCTTGACCTGCAGGGTGGATCACACCTTATCATGGAGGTAGATACACCCAAGGCTGTGGAAGGGGCGCTGGATCTGATCGCCACGGATCTTGAGGATTCCCTTACTGCACAGACACTTCGTTTCAAGCGGATTGCAAGAGATGGCGGTGACAAGGTCAAGCTGACACTCTATGACAAAGCGACAGCTGAAACTGTTCAGGCGATGATCAAGAAGAAGTATCCGGAGATGGATCTTCTTCCCCAGTTTGAAGAGGGCGGCTTTTCTGTCCTTCAGATCCGGATGAACGAGAAGGTGGCTGCAGACCGGAAAGACAAGTCTGTATCACAAGCTCTGGAGACCATCAGAAACAGAATCGACCAGTTCGGTGTGTCAGAACCGATAATTGCTCGCGAGGGGCTTACCAACATTGTTGTACAGCTGCCCGGGATCAAGGATCCCAAGCGCGCCATCGAGCTTATCGGCAAGACCGCCCGTCTCGAATTCAAGCTGGTGGATGAGAATGTGAATCCCACAATGGCCACTCCCGGCTCAATCCCGGAAGATGACGAGTTGCTTTTGGAAAAGCGTACCGACCAGACCACCGGGGCTGTAACTGAAACCCCGCTCGTTGTCAAGAGGAAGGCGATCATCACCGGTGATCTCCTTACGGATGCACAGGTAAGGATCGATTCGCAGTTCAACCAACCGTACGTTGCCATCGAGTTTAACTCGACCGGTGCCAGGCTCTTCGATCAGATAACGGCTGCAAATGTCGGGAAACGCTTTGCAATCGTTCTTGACAGTACCATCTATTCAGCCCCGGTTATCAGAGAGCGGATCTCAGGCGGAAGTGCCCAGATTTCAGGTTCATTCACTGACAAGGATGCTGCCGATCTCTCCATAGTTCTTCGAGCAGGCTCTCTTCCCGCACCGGTAAAAATTATCCAGAATGTTACAGTAGGTCCGTCGCTGGGGCAGGATTCCATCAACAAGGGGTTGATGGCAGGCCTGATCGGTGTTGCCTTGGTCATAATATTCATGACCGTTTACTACAAAGTTTGCGGCCTGGTGGCAAACTATGGAATGGTGCTCAATATTATCTTCCTGATGGGTGCTCTGGCAGCTCTCGGCGCGACCCTTACCCTTCCGGGCATTGCCGCTATCGTGCTTCTCATAGGCATGTCGGTTGACTCCAACGTCCTTATCTTCGAGAGGATTCGCGAAGAGCTCAGGCTCGGGAAACCTCCCAAGGCTGCAGTCGATGCCGGATACGACAAGGCGTTTCTGACTATCATGGATTCGCATGTGACCACTTTGATCACCGCGGCTGTTCTTTTTCAGTTCGGCACCGGGCCGGTCAAGGGCTTTGCCGTATCCTTGAGTCTCGGTATCATCATCAACCTGTTTACTTCACTTGTGGCCACCAAAGTGGTCTTTGACTTCGCGCTCAATCGCATGAACGTGAAGAGAATGAGCATTTAGTAAGTTAGAAGTCATTTTCTGCGCTGTTTGGCAGAAAATGACTTCGTTAACGAACTTATCCTGTTTATCAGGGCAAAGAGGGAATCATGGAACTTATCGGTAAAACAAACATAGATTTCATCGGGATGAGAAAGATATCTTTCATCATCTCCGGAATTATAGCGATAGCCGGCCTTGTCGGGATGATCCAGATGGCACGGGGTGCAGCCAACATGGGGATCGATTTTTCCGGCGGAACAGCAGTGCAGCTCAAATTCACCCAGCCTGTCCATATTGACAAGGCACGCGAAGCCCTGGCAAAGCACGGTCTCAAGGATGCTTCCCTTCAGGACATCAAGGAGGGGAACAAGCTTCTGGTCAAGGTCGGCAAGACGACCCTTGCTACGGGTAAAGTTGCTGACGCGATTGAAGAAGCGTTCAAGAAAGAGATTGCCGGAAACCAGTTTGTTGTCGAAAGTTCGACCGAGATCGGCCCGTCTGTCGGAGACAAGCTGCGGAAGGACACTCTTACTGCAATCGTCATCTCGATGATCGGGATCATCATCTACATCGCCTGGCGCTTTGACTTCAAGTTCGGGGTTGGGGCGACCATCGCCACTATGCACGATGTCCTGGCAATGTTTGCGATGTTCTATATTATGAATAAGGAGATCAACCTTCTCTTCATAACTGCAGTGCTTACCATAGCCGGCTACTCGCTGACTGATACTGTTGTCGTTTTTGACAGAATACGCGAGAACCTGCACAAGAATTTGAAAGAGTCGATGTTCAATGTCTTTAACAAGAGCATTAATGAAGTGCTCTCACGAACTATAGTGACATCACTCACGGCTTTTCTGGCTGCTGTTTCACTATTTTTCTTCGGTGGCGAGGTGATTCATGATTTCGCCCTGGCTCTGGTTATCGGAATAGCTGTCGGAACATATTCATCGGTCTTTGTGGCAAGCCCGATTGTGTCGCTCTGGGAAGAGCGCGGTTTAAAAGCAAAAGCCTGAGGAGGTTTGTTTCGTGAAACAGGAGAATCTTGTCTATATCGTAGTTGCACTGCTGGTGGGTCTTTTGGGCGGTTTCCTGATCTTCAGCGTTTCCAACAAGAACAAGGGTGGATCAGCGCCTATGGAAGTCCCCATGGGGAGCGGTTCGCCTGCTGACTACACCCAGCGGATCATAGAGGCTGAAAAGATCGTCGCACAGGATCCGAAAAACTATCAGGCCTGGGTTCAGCTTGCTAATGATTATTTTGATACCGAGCAGCCCCAGAAAGCTGTAAATGCCTACTCCAAGGCTCTTGAAATCGATTCGAAACACCAGAACACACCTAACGTTCTTACCGATCAAGGGGTCATGTACCGGAAGATGGGGCTGTTTGACAAGGCCATCGAGAACTTTGAAAAGGCCAGCAAGCTCGATCCAAAGCATACCCAGAGTCTTTTCAATCTTGGGATAGTCTATGCCAATGATATCAAACAGAAGGACAAGGCTATTGAAGCCTGGCAGCGCTATCTTGCCCTTGACGCTATGAGTCCTCAAGGGCAGCAGGTGAAGGCGATGGTAGATGACCTGAAGGCCGGCGGGGGAGCCCCCAAGACCGGAAACTGGAAATAAGAAAAATCCCCGCCCAAAGCGGGGATTTTTTTTGCCACTTTGGGCAGGGGATATAATAGGGTGTTTTTAAAGATTACGACGTTAGGTTTTAAAATAACCCTTTGATTCAAAGTAAATCCAGTAGTTTCTGGAGGGCAAAGTTGAGTTTGGCCTGTTGTAATTAATGCCTTGTTACAAAAATCAAAAGCTGATAAAACACTAGTATATTATTTACACTTACAATGTGCCAATACGGAAAAAAATGAAAGTTGGCGTCATAACTACACGGAATTTTACTCGTTTGAAGCACTCATTCTTTGAGATATGCTGCTGCATACTGTTTTACTGCTTTGTCTTCCCTCCCGTGGCACATGGGTTAGAGATCAATTACAGCAAGCTTGCCCCGATTTCAACTGTCGGTATAAATAGTCGTTTCGTGGTTTTTTCAGTCACTTCATCCAAATTAGAGCATCTTTTCAATCTCGGTATCATGTCGCTGAACGACGACAGACTAAAGAATCTGGGTTTTAGAAAAATCGAACTTGCCAGAGGTGAACATTCTCTGACCTTCGCTTTGGAGGATCACAAACACTCCCGACTGGAATTGCGCCAACTGGGGAAGATTCTTCATGAACTTGACTGGAGCAATATGCCCGGCGCTCGGCATAACGTCTTCGGGTTTCTGAAAGACGGCCTCTGGCTGACAGGTGGCAGCAACGGCGCCCTCGAAGTATATAACACCCAGGCGGAGAAACTGGCGGCGCTTGAAGGCCATACCGGCATGATTACGGCTCTCGCTTATAACGAAAGATGGCTGATTTCTGGCGATGACAAGGGTTTGATGATAATCTGGGACCTTGATGATATCGTCAAAGGGAAAAAAAAGGTTCTGCCATACCTTTACCTGATTTATTCAAAGGATAAGGAATGGGCCATTTGGAGTGATGAAGGGCTTTTTTCCAGTTCCGCCAGTGGGCACACCTTACTGAATATATCTGCCGATCTACTGCCGCTTTATCGCAAACCGGAACTGCTCGCAAAAAAAATCACCGCGCCTCAACATTTTCATCGCCTGGCAGAGGCCGAACTGAAAAACGACAAGAGTATCTTCAACCCTCCTACCGTTTTTCTGACCAAACCTCCGCAGATAAGCCAACAGAGGGATATGGAGATAAATGCACGAATTTGCGATGGCGGCGGCGGCATACAATCGGCAACGCTTTATTTGCGGGGGGTAGCGATTGCCATTGAGGAAGCGACCAGAGGCGTGACCATCAATGACAAGGGCAGTTCACCAGGCCAAGGCAAATGCTTTAATTATTCGCGAGTTGTTTCGCTGACAGACGGAGATAACCAGCTGTTGCTGGTGGCAAATAACCTTTTCGGTAAGGAATCGGCTCCTGATATGGCTGTAGTAACGTTTCAGTCCGAAAAAAAGAAGAAACCAAACCTGCATATTGCGACCATTGCCGTCACTAAATATGCTGACAGTCGGTTTAATCTGAAGTATCCCGTTGAAGATGCCAAAGCGATCAGTAAGGCCTTTGAAAAAGGCGGGGATGGCATTTTCGAATCAATAAGCACTTATAATCTGTATGATGAGGAGGCCACCAAGGAAAAGATTGCATCTTTTTTTGCTCGGCTGAACAACAAAGTCTACCCGGAAGATGTTTTTATTCTCTTTATTGCCGGGCATGGGCTCTTCTCTACCAGTAACGCCGAATATTATTTCATGCCTCAAGACATCAACAGCGGCAATATTTTAGGCACTGCCATTGGGACAGAGGAGTTGATGAAACTCCTGACAAATGTAAAAGCTGCGCAGACACTACTGCTTTTTGACACCTGCCAAAGCGGCGGATTTGATGGCTTCATCAAGGAGCTACAGCAGGTCAACACTGCCCAGTTACAATTTGTACACCGGCTCGGCAGAGCTTCATTGATGGCGAGCAGCAAGGAGCAGGTGGCATTTGAAGGGATCAGGGGACATGGCGCCTTCACTTCGATAATTCTGGATGCGTTGAATGGCGGAGCTGATTATACCGGGGACATGCTGATAACTGTCGATGAATTATCAGTCTATGTCAGTAAGCATCTGCCCGAATTGACCGAAAGAAAATGGGGCTATCGTCAGGAGGCAAACAGAAATACTACTGGGCATGATTTTGTTTTGGGCGGTCTGAATCGTTAGGCTATAACACTAACTCTACAAGGGGGAAACATGAAAAAGATTGCTATCCTGATTGCTGCTGCGATGGTTCTGATGATTGCGGCCGGTTGTGTGACAACAACTCCTGAGAAAAATTATCAAGCTGTAGCAAAACCAAAGTCTTGCAATTAAATCCTAATTATCTAACGGGGGAAGCGTATGAAGTGTATCTATAAACTGCTTGTAATCATGATTTCGATCTCAATGCTGTCTGGTTGCATCAAGTATGTCAATATGGCGGATTTGCAACTTGTTACTAAAAACTATCCCAAGCCAGACGAGGTCTCAAATCTCTCCTTTGCCCTTGCAGAACCTGACCTGAAAATCAAGTATTCTCTTACCGGCACTAATATGAGCGGCCTGTCCGAGCGTATCCGTTATGATGCAAACAAGGTAGCCTGTTTTATGACCGCCGAGTCTGAAAAGATCCTGCTTTCCAAGGGTTTTACCATCACCGAAAAGTTTCAAAGTTACAACTCCATGACATTCACCCAGAAGCGCAACACCAGTGCTCTGTTTTATCCCGAGATCGTCATCGATATCGAAGAAAAGGCACAGCGTGAGCATATATCGGCACCCTTTTACTTTCCTAAAGATAAACTCAAGGGGAGGTTGGAGATCAATGCAAAGGTAAATATTATCATGCTTGAACCACTTTCCGGCGAAAAGCTCTGGGTGAAATCAATTCCGGTCACAGGGATCAACGAACTTATTGAATATGATTCTTACCAATATATCGGCACAGAGCTTAACGGGATTGCCGTGCCTGAGGATCTGATACCTATTGCCGCCAGGATCGACGCTCTTCTTACCACGATATCCAATGATGTACTCGAGGCAACAGCAAAGTATGTGGAAAAGCACGAGTTCGAGTTCCTGAACACAGATATTGTCAAACTGAAGGGGATAAAGAGGTACTGAATCCTAACGGGTCCAAACTGACTCAAGACTATCTATTATCAGTTGTTTACAAAGGAGCCGATGTGTTAATGGTGACGTCATCGACGTACACCCAATTCACGGCCCCTCTTTTTACAAATTTATTACGCCGTGCCGGTCGGCTCCGGTGGACAGGGGAGAGACATCGTGAAACAAGCAAGATTGATTATTGCCATTATCATCTTAAGCAGTGGTCTTATGGGGTGTGCAAATCCCGCATTTAAAAAAATGGACGATAGTTCAAACAGGATAAGTAGCCTGGCTCAAACTGCAAAGAGTAATTTCGAAGAATGTCTTATGAAGAAAGACAAAAAAGAGACTGATTTAAGCGTCTGCGAAGAGGTTGAGACAAATCTCCTTGACATCATTAACACATCCAATGAGCTTCCCGATATTTTGAAAAAACACTTTTGACATATCGCATCCCGGAGAGACACGGCTGCAGGCTCAATCTTTGTTGTTTAATTTTTGCAGGCTGCACTGAACAAGCCGCCCGTATACAAAACCCTGCCTCTACTTCGAGGCAGGGTTTTTCTTTATCTCTGGACAAGCTACAAGCAGGCATAAAATTTTGAGCAATTTCTTGACTCATTTTGCTCCCTATAATAGCCTGTTAGCCATAAAATAATCTGACTGGAGGCGTCATGTCGCGCATCACTTTTGGTACATCCGGGTGGAGGGGGATTCTCTGCGAGGATTTTATCTTTGAGAATATCAAGATTGTCACCCAGGCAATTGCCGATCATCTGAATGCCGCCGGAGAGAAGGGTGGGGTCGTAATCGGTTATGACACCCGTTTCATGGGCGACTCCTTTGCAAGAGAGTCTGCCCGTGTTCTTGCAGCTGCCGGAATAAAGTGCTTTCTCTGCAAAAGAGACACCCCTACCCCGGTAATAGCTTTCGAGATACTTCGGCGAAAGGCTGCAGGCGGCATCAACTTTACCGCAAGCCACAACCCTCCCGAGTACAACGGGATTAAGTTTTCTCCCTCCTGGGGCGGACCGGCTCTTCCTGAAACAACAAAAGATATCGAACGACGTGCCAACGAGATGATGGGGGAGGTCTGCTACCGGGAAATCTCTCTTGAGAATGCGAAGAAATCAGCTCTTCTGGACGAGATAGACCCACGAGGCGATTATCTCGCAGATCTTGAAACCAAAATCGATTTTGCTGCGATCAAGCAAGTCGGTGCAATAGCCGTAAACCCTCTGTACGGCACAGGCAGGGGGTATCTTGATGCGCCGCTACTGTCCCGCGGAGTCGATATCCGCTTGATCAATGCTCATCGTGATCCTTATTTCGGTGGCTTCCCGCCTGAGCCGGCTGAAAAGTATATACCCGACTTTATCTCCCTGGTGAAGAGCGATCCGGCGATCAAGCTCGGCATCGCCACTGACGGTGATGCCGACCGATTCTGTATAGTGGATGCAGACGGCACCTATATAGAGCCTAACTACATCATCGCGCTCCTGCTCGATTATCTGGTCAGGGTCAGGAAGATCAGTGGAGGTGTTGCCAGAAGCGTTGCTACATCGCACCTGGTCGATGCTGTTGCCAAATACCATGGAGTTGAGCTTTTCGAGACTCCGGTCGGGTTCAAGTATATTGGTGAACTTATCAGTCAGGACAAGATCGTCATCGGAGGTGAAGAGAGCGCAGGCCTTTCCATCAAAGGTCACGTACCTGAAAAGGACGGAATTCTCGCCTGCTTCCTGGTCGCGGAGATGGTGGCACGTGAAGGCAAATCAGTCGGCCAGCTGCTTGAGGCACTTTACGAAAAAGTCGGACGCTTTGTCACAAAAAGAGAGAACATCACGCTCTCTCCCGAGATTGAAGAAGCATTTGCCGGCAGGGTGAATTCTCTTCCTGCCGAGATCGCCGGGAAAAAGGTCGAACAGGTGATCCGGATTGACGGCACAAAGCTCCTCCTTTCCGACGGGAGCTGGATGCTGTTCCGTAAATCAGGTACCGAGCCTGTGGTCCGACTTTACGGCGAGTCTTCATCTGCCGGACGTCTGGACGAGGTGATGAGGGCCGGCAAGGAGTTTATTCTGAACGGGTAGGTTAAGGTCGACGTTTGTCAAAACAGCCGGCAGCGCAAAATGGAAAAAGACTAAAAATATCCTCTTTGCGTTCCGGCTTCTTTGCGTTACAATTAACTGCATTACAGAAAAATGAGTGGAGGAGTTATGTGGGATTATACCGATAAAGTAAAAGAGCACTTTATGAATCCGAGAAATGTCGGTGATATAGCTGATGCTGATGCCGTGGGTGAGGTGGGCAGTCTTGCTTGCGGAGATGCTTTGAAGCTTTTTCTCAAGCTGGACGACACCAAGGAGAGGATCGTCGAGGCGAAATTCCAGACTTTCGGTTGCGGGAGTGCCATAGCCTCTTCTTCCGCTCTTACCGAGATGATCAAGGGGAAGACCCTTGATGAAGCACTTCAGGTCACCAACAAGGAGATAGCTGATTTTCTGGGGGGGCTTCCTGAAGAGAAGATGCACTGCTCTGTCATGGGCCAGGAAGCTCTTGAAGTTGCCATTGCCAAATTCAGAGGGGGGCCAGTCCCCAGTCATGATCACGGCCATGAACATGATCTTGAGCAGGAGGGTGAGATTGTTTGCAAGTGCTTCGGACTTACCGACGGTTTCCTGAAAAAGGTTATCAGCCAGAACAGGCTCCACACAGCCGAACAGGTGACCCATTTCACCAAGGCAGGAGGAGCCTGTGGCGGCTGCATACCGAAAATAAAGGAGCTGATCGCCGAAGTCATGGGAGAACAGCAGAAGCTGGAGTCCAAAAAACCGGAGAAGCTTACCAATCTGCGCAAGATGCAGCTGATCCAGGAGGTGCTTGAGAATGAGGTGCGGCCGCAGCTCTGGGCTGACGGCGGAGATCTGGAATTGATAGATATCGCCGGAAACTCCGTACAGATTGCGTTCAGGAAGGCCTGTGCCGGGTGTGCATCTTCAGGGTTCACATCCAGATTCGTCGAACAGAAGCTTAGAGAGCTGGTGGCTGATGATATTACGGTCGAGGAGGTCCAGGGATGAAAGAGATTTACCTCGATAACAATGCGACAACAAAAGTCGATGAAGCGGTCTTTGAGGAGATGCGCCCTTATTTTACGGAACTTTACGGCAATCCGAGCTCAATGCACTATTTCGGCGGGCAGGTGCAGAAGAAAGTCGATGAGGCGAGGGAGCGGGTTGCAGCACTGCTCGGAGCACATCCAGAGGAGATCATCTTCACCGCCTGCGGCACGGAAAGTGACAATGCCGCTATCAGATCGGCCCTTGAGGTTTTTCCCAACCGGCGTCACGTTATAACAACCCGGGTGGAACACCCTGCCGTTCTGACCGTTTGTCGGGGCCTCTCCAAACATGGCTACCGTGTCACCGAGCTGAATGTAGACAGCGAAGGACGACTCGACATGGGAGAACTCCGCGCTTCGATCGATGACAATACGGCTGTCGTCTCGGTCATGTATGCCAATAATGAGACCGGGGTCATCTTTCCGATTGAAGAGATCGGCCAGATCGTCAAGGAAAAGGGCGTTCTGTTTCACTCTGATGCGGTACAGGCTGTCGGCAAGATTCCCCTGAATATGGCGGCATCATCGATTGACATGCTCTCTCTCTCCGGACATAAACTCCACGCTCCGAAAGGGGTAGGGATGCTTTATCTCAGGAAGGGTGCCCCGTTCAGACCGTTCCTTGTCGGAGGCCATCAGGAGAAGAGCCGCAGGGCCGGCACTGAGAATACGGCATCGATCATAGCTCTGGGCAAGGCCTGTGAGTTGGCGGAAAAGTACCTTGACGATGAGAATGTCCGGGTTAGAAGGATGCGCGATCGTCTGGAAAATGAGCTTCTCAGGCAGATACCGGCAGCAAGAATAAACGGTGGAGGAGCCGAACGGCTGCCTAACACGGTCTCTATCGCTTTCGAGTTCGTCGAAGGTGAGCTGATTCTCCTGTATCTTTCCGAGCTCGGAATATGCGCCTCGTCGGGGAGCGCCTGTACGTCCGGATCACTCGAACCTTCACATGTCCTTCGGGCTATGGGGGTTCCATTTACCTGTGCCCACGGCTCGATCAGATTCTCTCTGTCGCGGTACACGACAGACGAGGAGATTGACACGGTAATTCGTGAGTTGCCCCCTATCATAAGAAGAGGACGGGAAATGTCGCCGTTCGGCAGGGATCTGTTGAAGGCATGACCAGTTAAATGTCAGATACTTTATTCAGCATAACCGAAAACATGCCCCTTGAGGAGCGCCTTCAAGGGGCAAGGCTTTTCTGCTCCAGGATGTTTGAGTGGGTGAAAGGGCGCGGCAGGGTCATTATCATTCTTCATGACAACCCGGACCCGGACTGTCTTGCCTCAGCTCTTGCGCTGCGCCATATTTTCACCTCCCTGGTCGGAGAAGAGCCGACAATAGCCTTTTCAGGAATGATAGCAAGAAGTGAAAACCTGATCATGGCAAAAATCCTTGAAATCCCGCTCGTGCCGCTGGAGATAATCGACCTGTCCGACTTCGGGGTCATCTGCATGCTGGACACGCAGCCGGGTGCCGGCAACAACTCTCTTGGCGTTGATGCTATAGTGGACATTGTCATTGATCATCATCCACTGAACGAGATGACCAGGAGGTGCAGATGGGTTGATGTCAGGGATAATTACGGTATTACAGCCACCATCCTGTACGAATACCTGCTTGCATTTGGTCTGGAGATAAGTCCCGAGCTTGCCACAGCCATCTTTTACGCAATAAAATCCGATACGCAGGACCTCGGGCGCGAAGCCAACAATCCTGACAAGGAAGCGTACCTGAAGCTTTTTTCTATTACCGACAAACAGCTTCTGTGCCAGATCATGAACCCGCGCCAGCCCGCCGAATATTTCAGGACGATCAGGCGTGCAATCGACCACGCAAGAGTCTACGGGAGAGCTGTTGTGGCTGACATGCAGAATGTCGCCTTCCCTGAACTGGTCGCAGAGATGGCGGATTTCCTCCTCAAGCTTGAAGGGGTGGATGCTGTTCTCGCTTTTGGCGAGTGTTCGCAGGAGATGTTTCTTTCGATCCGTTCTGTTACGGATGATTTGAATGCCGGGGAGATCATGAGGAGAATGCTGGCCGGCATCGGTTCCGGGGGCGGTCACGCCAATATGGCAGGCGGGAAGATTTCCGTTCTCCCTGCAGAAGCGGATGATCTGGCCCGGCTGCAAGCGCTTCTTGCGGAGCGGTTTCTGGGTGAATTGGGCCTGGCGGAAGCGGAACCGGTACTGATAGGAAATTGAGAGCAATGGAGAAGAGAATGAGAAATGATGGAAGAGGGGCCTGTGAGCTAAGAAGAGTCACTGTTACAAGAAAATTCACCAGGCACGCTGAAGGTTCTGTGCTGGTCGAGTTTGGCGATACAAAAGTGATCTGTACTGCCTCGGTAGAGGAGAGTGTACCTCCTTTCCTCCGCGGTAAGGGGACCGGATGGGTCACGGCCGAATACTCCATGCTCCCCAGGGCGACGCATACCCGTTCGTCCAGAGAGTCTGCAAAAGGGAAGATCGGGGGGCGGACGCACGAAATACAGCGGCTTATAGGGCGTTCGCTCAGGGCGGTCATAGACCTGGATCGTCTTGGAGAGCGGAGCATCCATATCGACTGTGATGTGATCCAGGCAGATGGTGGGACAAGGACAGCTTCGATAACCGGTGCCTACATTGCGCTGGTGGATGCGGTAAACTGGCTTATGGAGCAAGGAGCGATCTCTGCAAATCCGTTGCGGGAGGGTGTTGCTGCTGTGAGTGTCGGGATTGTACGAGGTGAGGTGTTGCTTGACCTCGACTACTCCGAAGATTC
>JBGQLM010000050.1:0-26366 GCA_041500085.1 Geobacteraceae bacterium | reverse complement strand
GTTCTCCTGAAGGATCGACTGGTAGTTGGTAAAGCTGTGGATGGCCGCCTTGAGGCGCTCAAACTTCCTGATTTCCGCATCAAGCACAGCCTGCTTCAGATCCCCCGGCATATGGGTGACCCCGTCTTTCGTGTATTTACGGCTGTAGCGCATCCCGGGCAGATTCGGCAGCTCTTCGATATGCCGGCCCAGGCTGGCAGCGACTTCTTCAATATTCCAGTCTTCGCGTTTGATGACAGTATACAGGTCGAGCAGTCCTCTGGAGTCGCTGTAGAGAAGCCCTTTCTCCTTTGCGAGCGGGTTTTCGAGCGGGAGGGAGTCGAGCATTTTTCTGACGAACGCTCGCTTTTCCAGCTCCGACACCGGTTGCAGGTCGCTGAAACCGAAATACAGGGGGTTGTCCTGAATGATCAGGTTACAGAATGCATGGAAGGTGTTTATGCTTATACGGTAGGCATCGGAGCCGATGAATGAGAGCAGACGGGTTCTCATGGCTATAGTGCCGGCATCGGTATAGGTCAGGCAGAGGATGTTTTCAGGCAGGCACCCCTGGAGGATTATCTTTGCGATCCTGGCGGCTATGATCTGGGTCTTGCCGGTACCCGGGCCTGCCACTACCAGCAGAGCACCATCCGTATTGTCGATGGCGGTCCGCTGCGAGGCGTTGGCAGAGCTGTAGGCGGAGTCGAAATCGATTGCGTTGTGTGAAAGTTCCGTTATTATCATCTGTATCCGCTCCAAAAATTTGAGTCGGGCTACTATACACCTATTAATTATCCATTGCATGACTATCAGTAAAATGCGATAAAAACGAATTCATGGTTGCAAGCAGGGTTTTCTTCCCGGCACCGGGCCAATTGTTGTCTTGCAAATTAATCGTTTCTAAATTATTTTACAAATTCATTTTTCACTTGTTGCGGAAGTATTCATGGTTCAGATTGCTGTCATTGGTCGCCTGTTTCACTGCCGTGATTAAAATATGTGCAGCACTTGTGATTCTTGACTAATAATGTGGCAGATCGCCTTCTGCGGCAGGCGCATCCGTCTTCAACCTATCAGAATTACTTGTAGTTTTTTTGTCAACAAGTTGGGCAAGCATATTGCTTTTAGCAGCTGTACATATTTCTGTGATGGAGTACTGGTGTACAACGACGTGTCAATTCAAGAAAATGGAGGTGAATGAATTGTGAAAAAAGTCGAGGCGATCATAAAACCGTTCAAGTTGGATGAAGTGAAAGAGGCTCTGAATGATATCGGTATCCAGGGGATAACCGTATCCGAGGTGAAGGGTTTCGGTCGGCAGAAAGGCCACACCGAACTTTATCGCGGGGCTGAATACGTTGTCGATTTTATCCCCAAGATCAAGATGGAGATCATCGTTTCTGATGAAATAGTCCCCAAGGTTATCGAGGCGATAGAACAGGCGGCAAAGACCGGCAGGATTGGGGATGGCAAGATTTTTGTGACCTCTGTCGAGGAGGTTGTTCGGATAAGGACAGGTGAGCGTGGCGAGGATGCGCTCTAATATCATAAAGCCCACATGAAAGGAGATTATTGATGACCCCGAAACAGGTAGTAGAGTTTGCCAAAGAGCAAGGCGCACTGATGGTTGATTTCAAGTTTATGGATTTTGTAGGGATCTGGCAGCATTTTTCCGTACCTATGAGTGAATTTGGTGAAGATACCTTTGAGGAGGGACAGGGTTTCGATGGCTCTTCCATCCGAGGCTGGCAGCCGATTCATGCCTCGGACATGATCATCGTTCCCGATCCCAAAACCGCCAAGATGGATCCGTTTGTTGCCGTGCCGACGCTTTCCCTGATCTGCAACATATTCGATCCTATCACCAAGGAAGGTTACAGCCGCGATCCGCGTAACATCGCACTCAAGGCAGAATCCTATCTCAAGTCTACCGGCATCGGCGACACCGCATACTTCGGGCCGGAAGCAGAATTCTTCATCTTTGACGATGTCCGTTACGACTCGAGCTCCAACCAGTCCTTTTATGCCGTCGATTCTGTCGAAGGTACCTGGAACACAGGTCGTGAAGAGTTCCCGAACCTCGGCTACAAACCGCGTCATAAAGAGGGTTATTTCCCGGTTTCCCCGACCGACTCCCAGAACGATCTGCGTAACGAGATGGTAATGGAGCTGCAGAAAGTCGGTATCCGCGTCGAGTGTCAGCATCATGAGGTTGCCACCGGAGGCCAGGCCGAGATCGACATGCGTTTCAACTCTCTCGTCGATATGGCTGATGATCTGCAGTGGTTCAAGTATGTCATCAAGAATGTAGCTGTCCGCAACAACAAGACCGTAACCTTTATGCCGAAGCCGCTTTACGGTGATAACGGTTCCGGTATGCACTGCCATCAGTCTATCTGGAAGGACGGCACCAACCTGTTTGCCGGCGACAAATACGGCGGACTCTCACAGATGGCTCTCTGGTACATCGGCGGTATCATCAAGCACGCCAAGGCTCTCTGCGCCTTCACCAACCCGACTACCAACTCCTACAAGCGTCTGGTGCCCGGCTTCGAAGCGCCGGTTAACATGGCGTATTCGGCACGTAACCGTTCGGCTTCCATCCGTATCCCGATGTTCTCCTCCAATCCGAAGGCCAAGCGTATCGAATACCGTACTCCGGACCCTTCATGCAACGGTTACCTTGCTTTTGCAGCCATGCTGATGGCCGGACTCGACGGCATCGAGAACAAGATCGATCCGGGTCAGCCGCTTGACAAGGACATCTACGGACTTTCTCCTGAAGAGCTCAAGGATATTCCTTCAGCTCCGGGTACTCTGGAAGAGGCTCTGAAGTGCCTCAATGATGATTACGAGTTCCTTCTCAAAGGGGACGTATTCACCATCGACGTTATCGAGAAGTGGATCGAGTACAAGACCGAAGCAGAGGTCAACCCTGTCCGTATGCGTCCGGTACCGCTTGAGTTTGAACTTTATTACGACATCTAGTATCTGCTCGGCAGATTGAATAAAAAAGAACGGCGGGGTTTTCCCCGCCGTTCTTTTTTATTCGGACCTGTAACCGTCTTGCTTTTATTTTGCAGCTGAAGATTCTTTCAACAGGTAGTTCCCGACCAGAATGTAATCGTCTTTGTAGTCATGAATACCATCGCCGTTCAGGTCACCTTTCAATGATTTCCCCTGGGTCCGATCTGCAAGGAAACGGTTGACTTCTGCTTCGGTAAGCTTGACCTTATCCCAGGATTTCGGCAGGGCCGGTACCGAAATAACCTGTACATCGACAACCTTGCCATCGAAAACTATAGAAATGGAGCTGCTCAGGGTGTCCTTTGCCGGGACGACTTCAATCGCCCAGCCGCCGTTCTCTGACGCTTTAACCCGCTTCATCTCAAGCCCGTTCAGTGAGAAGTTGGGGGCTCTTTCGCTGAATCTGTCTGTCGCAAGCTGGAGAGTGATCATGGTATTCCCGTCAGCAGGAGCGACCATCGGGACCTGGACAATCCATTCTCCGCCACGATCAACGAACAGCTTCTTCAAGCTTTTGAGATTCGGTTCTCCCTTGTAAGTCCTGAAGAGCTCGAGGACATTAGCCGGTGGGTTCGGAACCGGAAGTTTTTCCTGTTTCACTGCCGGGGTGCTGCTTTCCGGAGCGGGCTCCAGCCGGGCGCTTTCCGCAGCAGGAACGGTTGTTGTCGGCGCGGCTGGATTCCCGGCTGACTCCTTGTTCTGCTTCTCGCGAGCTGCTTCAGCGTCGCCTTGGAGCGTCAAGGTGCCGACCGAAGCGGTCCCACCGGTCCCGGATGGCTGGGACCCTGGTATGGTTGTAGTAGTCCCCCCCAGGCCGGTGGTTTGAGGGGAGGGACTGGCTGAGTTCGAAGAGGCAACGGAAATATTGCCGAGTGCTGCGGTAACCGGGAGCGCTTTTCCGGCATGGTCAAGTGTTTGGGCTGTTATGCCGGTTATCCCTCCGCCTGAACTCCCCTTCTGGGTGAAGGTGATCTCTGCTATGGGGCCGGTACCGGACACACCCGACGTAGAGACAAAGGCAATCCTGACCGCTCCAGGGGTGTTAGGGTTTGCGACAAACATTGTCCCGTTGGCCAGAGTCCCCTGGGAGACTTTTGGCGACTCCAGGGCTGACGGGTCATACCTGATGGTGACATCGAGCCCTGCCACATTGGAGAAGCCGCTCCCGACCAGCTGGTAACTGGAGCCTCCCGAAGAGTTGAGCGTAATGGCCGCAGCGGATGCATTGGATGCTGTCAGACTGGTCGAAAAAATTGCGAAGATGAAAAAAAGTGTACTGATTCGCATGTATTACCTCGCTAGGATTCAGATAAACGCTCGGAAGCTATTTGGGTCCGCTTTGGGGTTTCGCCGGAGCGGGAGCCGGAGACGCGGCCGGCTTGACTATTTCAAGAAGTTCGACTTCAAAGACCAGGGTCGCACCGGGGAGGATTATCTCACCCGCGCCGTTTTCTCCGTAGGCGATCGATGACGGACAGACCAGTTTTGCCTTGCCGCCCGGCTTCATTTTCTGAACACCTTCGGTCCAGCATTTGATGACGCCGTCGAGACGGAAATCTATCGGCTTGTTCCTCTTGTACGAGCTGTCGAACTCCTTGCCGTCGATCAGGGTGCCGATGTAATGAACCTTGACAGTGTCTGTAGCCTTGGGTGATTCTCCTGCACCCTCTTTCAGGGATATATAGACCAGCCCTGATTCGGTTTTGACGGCACCTTTTTCAGCGGCGGCCTTTTCCAGATACTCTTTACCTGCGGCAGCCTGTTTCTCCCCCTTCAACTTTCTTTTCGTCTTGGCAAGCTCCTGCACCTTTTCGTTGTAGGCTGCCAGTTCGACCTTCTCCTTCTGACCGGTCACCTTGTCGATGAGCCCCTCTTTCACCCACTCCAGATCTGCGGGTGAAAGGCTGAATATATCGAGCTGGCGGCCGACCATGAGGCCGATTACATAAAGGGTCTTCTGCTCTTCGGTTTCAGGAGCCTGAAGTGCAAAAGAGGGGACGGCAATTGCCATGGAAGCGAGTAAAAAGAGGACGGTGATTTTGTTCAGGTGTTTCATAGAATCTCCTTTTCGGGTAAAAGTCGTTATAGCTAGCTTCGGTACTACTAGCCTGATTAAGCCTGCGAGATTTTCAGCGCCTGCTCCAGATCGGCAATAATATCCCTTACATCCTCAAGCCCGACCGACAGGCGTATGAAATCGGCTGTTACCCCGGAGGAGACCTGTTCTTCCGGGCTTAGCTGCTGATGGGTGGTGGAAGCCGGATGAATGACCAGCGACTTGGCATCGCCGATGTTAGCAAGGTGGGAGAGAAGTTTGACATTGTCGATAAACTTCTTGCCGGCCTCGATTCCCCCCTTGATACCGAAGCCGATGATCGCCCCGGAGCCTTTCGGCAGGTATTTCTTTGCCCTCTGGTGGTCCGGATGACTTGACAGTCCGGGATAATTGACCCAGGAGACCAGTGGATTCTTCTCCAGCCACTCGGCAACCTTCTGCGCATTCTCGACATGCCGCTGCATGCGGAGGTGTAGAGTCTCGACCCCCTGGATGATCTGGAAGGAGTTGAAAGGGGAGATGCAGGCGCCCATATCCCGCAGAAGGGTCAGTCTCATCTTGAGGATATAGGAGAGGTTCCCGAGGGCCTCCCAGTAGTTGAGGCCGTGGTAGGATGGGTCCGGACCGGCCAGTTCCGGGAACTTGCCGTTGTTCCAGGGGAAGGTCCCGCCATCGACCACTGCTCCGCCGATACTGGTTCCGTGGCCGCCGAGGAACTTGGTCAGGGAGTAGACGATGATGTCAGCGCCATGCTCGAAGGGTTTGAACAGGTACGGGGTGGTGACGGTGTTGTCGATCACGAAGGGGATACCGGCAGCATGGGCGACCTTGGCTATCGCCTCGAAGTCGTCCACATTGTTTTTCGGGTTGCCCACCGACTCCATGTAGACCAGGCGGGTATTTTCATCGATTGCCTGCCTGACGTTCTCCGGATTCGAGGTGTCGACGAATTTGACCGTTATCCCCAGTTTCGGCAAAGTGTAGTGGAACAGGTTGTAGGTCCCGCCGTAAAGGTAGTTGGTGGAGATGATATTCTGCCCGGCCTGTGCAATGTTCAGCACCGCATAGGTGGTTGCTGCCTGGCCGGAGGCGACGGCAAGGGCGCCGACGCCGCCGTCGAGCTCGGCAAGGCGCTTTTCCAGGACATCAGAGGTCGGGTTCATCAAGCGGGTATAGATGTTGCCGAACTCCTTCAGACCGAAGAGGTTGGCGGCGTGCTCCGAGTTTTTGAAGACGTACGATGTTGTCTGATAGATCGGGACCGCCCTCGAAAGAGTCTGGGAGTCCGGGGTCTGGCCTGCGTGAAGGGCGAGTGTGTCAAAGTTGAACTGATTTTCTGGCATGATGTCTTCCTTTCCGAGAGATTGATGAGCAAATAACTATCAAAATAGAATGATAAAAACAATCGCTATTGTTGACCATTCCGGTTGTACAAAGACGAGAGCTTGCGAAGCCCGTCCATGAGCGGCTTTTGGGCATATCCGGGCTGTACACGCCACCCCCAGTTCCCGTCGGCCACCCCTGGGATATTCATCCGGGCGGAGCTGTCAAGCTGCAGGATGTCCTGCAACGGGATCACGCAGTGCCCTGCAACAGATGCCATTGCCGAGCGGATCAGCTCTGCTGTCGCTTCTTCGGGCGAGCATTTGAAATAGTCGCAGACATGCTTTTTGGTCAGCTCTTCGTTCGAATCAAACCAGCCTCTGGTCGTATCGTTGTCGTGCGTCCCGGTATAGACGACGCTGTTCTTGATATGATGGTGCGGAAGGTAAAAATTATCTCCCCCTCCGCCAAAGGCAAACTGCAGAATTCTCATGCCGGGAAAGCCGAAACTGTCCCGCAGGACTTCCACCTCGTGGGTGATTACACCCAGGTCCTCCGCGATTATCGGGAGCTGTCCCACACAGCCTCGCAGTGATTCGAAGAGCCCGGCTCCGGGACCTTTGACCCACTGTCCGTTTACCGCTGTCTTTTCTTTGGCCGGGATTTCCCAACAGGCTTCGAATCCCCTGAAATGGTCGATCCGCAGGATGTCGTAGAGAGAGAGGTCGTTTCGTATCCGGGCGCACCACCAACCGTAGTTGTCGCTGGCGAGCGCATTCCAGTCGTACAGGGGGTTGCCCCATCTCTGGCCGGTCTTGCTGAAGTAGTCCGGGGGCACGCCGGCGACAACGTAAGGGGCGCCGGAAGTGTCAAGCCTGAACAGCTGCTGGTTGCACCAGACATCGGCCGAGTCGTGGGCAACGAAAATCGGAGCATCGCCGACGATCAGCACGCCGCGTTCGCTTGCATAGCTCTTGAGCCGCTGCCATTGTCTTGAAACCTGCCACTGGAGGTACTTCTGAAAGCCGATATCCTCTCCCAGCTTTTCAGAGTAAGTTTTGCAGGCTGCAGGGTCGCGCCGGGCAATCTTTTCCGGCCACCTGTTCCAGCTTTTCCCCTTGTAGCAGGCTTTGAGCGCCATGAACAGGGCATAGTCATGGAGCCAGAAGGTGCTGTCGCAGTAGTTCCAGAACTCCTGCATTCCCGGGTTGTCGACCGAGGAGAAGAATCGTTGCGCTGCTGTCTTCATGAGCGGGATCTTGTAATCGGAGACGCTGTTGAAGTCGATCCGGTCTGCATCCGGATGGCGGGTAAGCTCGTCTGCCCCCAGCTCCCCCTGGGCTACGATCTCTTCAAGGTCGATAAGAAGAGGGTTGCCGGCAAAGGCGGAGAAGCAGGAGTAGGGGGAGTTTCCGCAACCCGGAGGACCGAGCGGCAGGATTTGCCACAACGTCTGGCCGGAGCCTTGCAGGAAATCGACAAAATCGAGGGCATTTCGCCCCAAGGTGCCTATGCCGTCAGGGCCGGGAAGGGATGTGGGGTGCAGGAGAATCCCGCTTCTTCGCATATGATTCATCAACAGGCTCCAGTTAAAATTAACGAAAGTAAAGAGTACTACAAATCGGTTTATTTGCAAGAGTGGGTATGCGTAAAAGCTTATTGATGGGGGATGTTGTTTGAATTTGAATCGAGGACAAGTTAAATAAATGTAAATTTTAATTATCTGGCGTGATATAACATTAAACCGTACCACCCCCCAGCCCCTCCTAACACAGGAGGGGAGCTGAGATCGAGGGCCAAAAAAAGCCCCCTCCTTCCTTCAAGGAGGGGGTCGGGGGTGGTTGCCTTTGACTTTCATAAATCCAAAGGACAGCAACCAATGCTCTACAATCGGCCAATCTTGAAGTCTCGCAGAAAAGAGCTGCGCAATAATGCGACTCCCGCTGAACAGCTGCTCTGGAGTATATTGCAGCACAGTAACCTTGGTTACAAGTTCCGGCGGCAGCACAGTGTCGGGCCATATATCCTTGATTTTTACTGTCCTTCAGAAAGGTTGGCTGTTGAACTTGACGGCGATTCACATTTCACCGACGATGCGATCGTGTATGATTCCGAAAGAACAGCTTATTTGAACGGTTTGGGTGTCAGAGTGGTCCGCTTTCTCAATACGGATGTTTACGATAATCTGCAAGTTGTCTGTGAGAGGATTTTGGAGGAGATTAAAGGCGAAAACCTTACCACCCCCAACCCCTCCTACCAGAAGTAGGCCCTTCTAAGCGAAATAGGAGGGGAGCTGAAATCGAGGATTAAAAAAAGCCCCCTCCTTTCTTCAAGGAGGGGGTTGGGGGTGGTTGCTTCTGACTTGTCCGGAGATGACGGGACAGGGACAGGCCGGAATATAGCTCCTGAAATTTTCACGAGCACAGATATTATGTTCCATTAGGTCAGATCACCGGTTCACACGCGCGCGTAACTCGGTAACGTGGGCAGAAGGAAATTACAATGAGCCATGCATTAACTACAGTATTATTCGCAATAGGGCTGTTCCTTGGCATGCTGCTCTTCATGGAGCTGGGGCGGCGGCTCGGCCTTTCGAGCCTGAAGGAAGAGCCTGATGCGGCCGGTAAGGGGACTGGTACGATTGAAGGTGCAGTATTCGCCATACTGGGGCTTTTGATCGCGTTCACGTTCTCCGGTGCCGGGGCACGGTTCGAAGCTCGTCGCTATCTGATCGGCCAGGAGACCAATGCCATCGGTACGGCCTATCTGCGCATTTCCACCTTGCCGGAAAGCGCGCAGCAGGAGCTGCGGGAGCTGTTCCGTCGTTATGTCGATATGAGAGTGGCTACGTACCAAAACATGGAAAACCAGGCTGAAACCAAGGCCTGGCTTGCCAAACAGGCAGTGCTGCAGCGTGAGATCTGGTCAAAGGCGGTATCAGCCTGTCGCCACCCGAGTGCTCCCACTTCTGCTGCCATGCTGATGATGCCGGCATTGAACGAGATGATCGACATAACCACGACCCGTGTAGTGGCGACCGAGAATCATCCTCCCGACATTATTTTCATCCTGCTGGGGAGCTTGAGCCTCTTCAGCGCACTTCTGGCCGGTTACGGAATGTCCTGCCGGGGGCGGAGCTGGCTGCACGTCATAACGTATGCCGCGATTATTTCAATAACAGTATTCGTGATACTGGACCTGGAGTATCCGCGCCGGGGGCTGATTCGTATCGATGCTGCAGACAGGGTGCTGATCGAACTCAGGCAGAGCATGAAGTAGTACGCGAAACAGTCCCCGAACTTTTCATGAGCACAGACAAAAATGTTCCATTTGGACAGATCACCGGAGTGAACCAGTCAACAACAAAGGAGATGAAGATGCTTGATATTCCTGATTTGTTGGAATCACTTAAGAGGTCACCCAACATACTCTCTCGTTTTGTCCGGTCCATTCCGGAAAACAAGCTGGATTTACGAAGAGGTGAAGGCTTCTGGACCGTTGCAGAACACTGCAGTCATTTGGCTCAGGTGCAGCCCATGCTCATAAAACGCATCGAACGGTTCATGACTGAGGATAAACCTGAGTTTGTTCCGTACAATCCGGGCGGGAGCACGGAAGAGCCTGATACTCCTCCTCGCATGAGCATTGAATCTGCCATTGATCAGTTCACACGCGACCGGGCCGGCCAGCTCCTGCTCCTTGAACGTGCGGATGAAAACACCTGGAAAAAGCAGGCGATACACCCGGAATATGAGGAATATTCCCTTTACATACTGGCCAGGCATGTTCTGATGCATGATCACTGGCATATGTATCGAATGGAGGAACTGTGGTTGACCAGGGATGCGTATCTGACAACACTGGGGTAACTTGGACATTTTAATCTTTCATGGTGTGGTACAAGAGATGACGGGACAGGGAGAGGCCGGGATATAGTCCCTGAAGTTTTCATGAGCACAGACAAAATGTTCCATTTGGGTAGATCACCGGTTCACGCGCGCGTGAACTGGTCAAAAACGCGTTAGCTGGATAAATTCATATGAGCGAAATATGGGTCCATACAGACGAGAAAGAAGATGCAATAGCCGCTATGGCTATGTTTGCGGAAAGTAGTGTTCGCCTTCTTGATGATGATAAGTATTGGAAGTGGGCAATCATTTCACTTCATAATGTTTTCCAGTCTGTCATGGTCATATTCTTGAGCGTAGGAGATGATTTTCTCGTTATGAGACAAGAAGATGCTGAAGCATGGCTTGCAGCTCATGAAAACGGAGCACCATATCCTGAAACAAAAATGGATAGCTTCATGAATTTATATGGGAAATTGAAAAAGACAGCTAGAGATAGTTACAAGTTTAAGCCTAGAGGCCAGCAGGGTGCAAGCATCAAGAAGCTAAACAAGTTTAGAAATCAGTTCATACATTTCATGCCGATGGGCTGGTCTATTGAGATGAGCGGCATGCCATCTATCTGCAAAGACTGCCTTGATATAATCAAAGAGCTTGAGGAGAACTTCTTGTGCATTCGATGGGATGACGATGAGCAACGGAAACATTTCAACAGGTTCTTTGAACAGGCTAGAGAGAATGTGGTGAAAGTAGCCTCTGCCTACAAACGGCTAACAGCCGGCTCCACGGGATCGCTTCGCGTCCCGTGATCCTTGAGACCGTTGTAAGCCCAGACTAGTAACTGCTCGGAGGGTGCGTTGAGCGCAGAAGATATCCCTACCTCTCAATTCATAATCAGAACCGTACAACTACTGGTTTGTTATTTTGCCTCTGTTGTTGCTTCTGCCGGTAGCATCGCATTTATCATTCCAGATGGAGGCAAAGGCAATCAAGCACTTATTCTGTTCTTATTTGGCGAGATGTTTGTCAGTAGTTTGGCGTATTTTGCTGGTTTTTGGTTGCTCCGAAAGGTCAAATTTAACCTTCGTTGCTTCTTCAGCCTGTTCATTGGAACAGGCATAACATGGGGCTCTGGTATGTTTATTGGTTTTGTACTTTCAAAAGTAGCCTATTGAAGCACCCAACACGCGCTAAGACCATGACCGGGCATTAGGCGCCCGGCAGGTCAAGTGCAGCACCGTTGTCGCGACACGATGTCGCGTTGAACAAAGTGCAAGGGGCAAATAAAATAAGGGAGTCAACCATGCCTTTCCTTACGAAAAAAAAGAGCAGATGTGGAGGAAGAAAGAGGGCAACCTTGAAAAGGGAAAGTAGATGGGTGCGAATTGCTGAAAAGGGCAAAAATTTGAACACTAAGTTTAATGATGTCATGAAGTTACAAAATTTCGGCCGTCCGGAATTTTGACATGTCAGCTGAATACGAAGCGAGGTGACATTATGAGCCGCATCCCGGCCAATCCTGCTGAAATGCAACCGGAAGCAATAGCACTTGCCGGTCGGATATTCACCATCATCGAAAGCGCTCGCAATCGGGTCCGTTCGGTGGTTGACGCCGAAATGGTGCGCGCTTACTGGGATATCGGGCGTGAAATTGTGGAGGATGAACAAAAAGGTGAAAAACGGGCTGAATATGGCAAGGCGGTGTTGGCGCGTGTTTCTCAGGAATTGACAGCACGTTACGGCGAAGGGTTTAACGCCCGCAATCTGCGCTTTATGCGTCAGTTTTATCAGTCCTATCAAAATTGGAACGCAGTGCGTTCCGAATTGTCCTGGACCCACTACCGCCTGCTTATGCGTCATGACGATGCGCAGAAACGGTCATTTTATGAGATTGAAAGCGTCAATAATAACTGGTCTAGCCGTGAACTGGAACGGCAGATGAACTCCATGTTGTTCGAGCGGTTAGCCCTTTCCCGCGATAAAAAGGGAGTGATGGCACTTGCCAGCGAAGGTCAGATTCTGCAGACACCAAAAGACATGGTGAAAGATCCTTATGTCCTTGAATTTCTAGGTTTGCCGCAAGATAGCCGTCTGCTTGAGAAAGAGCTCGAAATCGCCCTGATAGACAAACTGCAACAGTTTTTGCTTGAACTTGGTAAAGGGTTTTCCTTTGTGGCCCGCCAACGACGGATTACTCTTGATGGCCGCCATTTCTTCATTGATCTTTTGTTTTATAACTACATCCTCAAATGCTTTGTGCTGATCGATCTGAAAACTGGAGAACTTGCCCATCAGGATATCGGCCAGATGCACATGTACGTCAACTATTTCACCCGTGAACTGATGAATGAGGGGGATAATCCCCCCATCGGCATTCTGCTCTGTGACAGTAAAAGCGAGGCGGTGGTGCGCTACACGCTGCCTGAGGGAAACAATCAGATTTTTGCGTCACGGTATAAACTGTACCTGCCGACTGAAGCGGAGCTTGCCGCAGAGCTGATCAGGGAACGCCAGGCAATTGAGCTTGAGCAACATCTTGGCGAGAGGAACGATGACTAAGCTGGTGCGCCTGATGTGGCGTCCACACTACCGATTGGTGGACTCATGATGGCAGCCCGAGCAATGCAAATGTAAGAGTTGTCTACGTGAAGGCAGAGACCTGCACCGGAATTTTGATGTCACGAATTTCAACCTATCATCGAGGAGGTTAGCCATGAGCAAGTCTATCCAACCGATTCCCCCGGGGCAGGAAAACCTGATCCCGCACCTGATTTGCAGCCAGTGCGCCGAGGCGATCGAGTTCTACAAGAAGGCTTTCGGCGCCGAGGAAATCCGCCGTTTGCCGGCGCCGGATGGCCAGCGAATCATGCATGCGGCGATCCGCATCGGCAAGAGCTTTGTGTTTCTCGTTGACGATTTCCCCGAATTCAGCGGCGGCATGTCGCAGTCACCCCTGGCCCTCAAGGGCTCGCCGGTGATCATTCACCAGTATGTCGAGAACTGCGATGCCGCGATCAAGCGAGCCCGGGACGCCGGTGCCACGGTCCTGATGCCGGCCGCAGATTTTTTCTGGGGCGACCGCTACGGTATCGTCATGGATCCCTACGGTCATAAATGGTCGTTGGCGACACACATCAAGGATCTCACGCCTGCTGAAATGCAAGCGGCAATGCAAGAGGCTTGCGCACAGTTTTCGTAGCGGGAATGATCGGTGTTAAGCCGACACATTTTACAAAACATTTTACTACAACAGAGCTGTCTGGCAGAAAACTAAGGGACTGAGGCCAGTCAAGTTGAGCAACCAATGAAAACATTTATTCGGGAATTGATAAATTTCCTGCTGATTGTATCGGGAATTCTTTCAGCGGGGATGGGTATTAAAGGTTTCCTGCTGTCAAGCCACTTTATAGATGGCGGGGTAACCGGTATATCCATGCTGCTGAGCAATGTGCTCGGCTATCCGCTGGCGATCCTGATCCCGCTTATCAATCTTCCGTTCATCGCCCTGGGCTATCATCAGATCGGCAGCAAGTTCGCCCTGAAAAGCATCCTGGCGATAGCGGGTTTGGCTGTCTGCCTTGCCTTTGTCGACTATCCTGACGTGACTCCCGACAAGCTGCTGACAGCCGTTTTCGGCGGCTTTTTCATCGGCGCCGGGATCGGCCTGGCAATACGCGGCGGTGCGGTTCTCGACGGCACTGAAATAGCGGCCCTGTTGATCAGCAAGAGCAGCAATCTGCTGAAAGTCGGGGACGTCATTCTTATCCTGAATGTTTTCATCTTTTCTGCCGCCGCCTTTTTTCTCGGCATCGATTCGGCGCTCTATTCGGTCCTGACATACTTCGCAGCGTCGAAAACAATCGATTTTCTGCTCCATGGTATCGAAGAGTACAATGCCATCATCATAATGTCGGAAAAGAGTGATAAAATCAGGGAAGCGATCGTCCGTGTCCTGAGCCGGGGCGTGACAATCTACAATGGCCGCGGCGGCAAGACCGGCAGGCCGATGCATATTCTCTACTGTGTCGTTACCAGACTGGAAATCGGCAGGGTCAGGAACGTTGCCAATGAAATCGATGAAGCGGCATTCATCGTAATCCACCCGTTGGCCGATGCCGTCGGAGGCATTATCAAGAAAACCGCCCTGCATTAAGGTGCGCGAACATCGTCATTGCGTAATGCTGTTTTCAGTTTCGGAATCGATGGATTTGACGGTAATATAAGAAGATATCAAGCATTCGGGAGAAACATTTCACCATGTTCAGAAAATACTTCTCGTCTCTCAAGCACACCTACATCTTCATGATCTGCTTCGGCCTGTTGATGGGGATTGTGTTTCCGTTCTACTCGGCCATCTTTTTCGGCAGCAGGGCCTTCACCCCGCTCTATGTTGCCGGGTGCCTGACCGCCGGAGTGCTGGTGGGGAGTTTCAGCTATTTCTGCATAAAACAGGTGCTGAAATATTATCTGGAAAAGCAACTGGCGACCCTGTCGAGCATTGTCGGAGGAGACGAAGTCGCCACTGCTCTTAAGTCGGGAAAGGATGAGATGCAGGCGCTCATTGACTGCCATGAGCGGCTTATCGGCCGTGTTCTTGGAATGATCGACACTCTTACGATCATTACTGCCGAGATAGTTCCGTTATATCAGAGGCTCAAGGAAGATGCCCATACCATGACCGATGCCAACAGCGAGCAGGTGCGCAAGAGCCGTGCTGCGCTGGAGGCAGTCGAGGGGATGCGGAACTCGTTTCACCTGATGCGGGAGCATATCGATCAGATTGCATCCCGCTCTTCAGATCAGGTTGCCTTGTCGGCCAAAATGAGCGACGCAATCAAGACCGTGTCGGAAAATATGAAGGAGTATACCGCATCGGTGAACGAGACATCGGCTTCGGTTGAGGAGATGTGTGCCAGCGCCAGGGAAACGGAGATCCATGTAACCGGACTTGCCCAATCTACGGAACAGACTGCGGCATCAATATTTCAGATCGGCAAATCGATTACCGAGGTTCGCGATCATGTGAGCCGGACCGCAGTATGCTCGGAGGATGTACAGCGCCGCGCCATCGAGGGTATGGATGCTATGGCCGCAACCTTGCGCGCCATGAAGGAGATAGAGCAGAGCAGCAACATTTCGTTCGACTCCATCAGCAGGCTGGCGGTCCAGTCCGAACAGGTCGGAGAGATCCTTGCTGTCATTCACGATGTGGTCAAGCAGACCAACCTGCTTTCTCTCAACGCTTCGATCATCTCCGCCCAGGCCGGCGAGAGCGGCAAGGCCTTTGCCGTGGTGGCGGAAGAAGTGCGCAACCTCGCTCATCGTACGGCACAGTCGGCCGGACAGATCGACAGCTTGCTGAAAAATATCCGCGAGGAGACCATCAGCGTGCACCAGTATGTAAGCATCGGCAAGGATAAGGCTGCAGAGGGTGTAAGGGTTGCGGCCAATACCAACGAATCGCTCGGTAAAATCGGGGACAGCGCTGCCGAGGTGCTGGATATGGTAAGAAAGATAGTTTCCGCTTCGGATGAGGAGGCAAACGGCAGCCAGCTGATCAGCGAGGAGGCGGCAAAAAACATCGAGCGGGTCAAGCAGGTTTCGAAAGCCGTTCAGGAGCAAAACCTGAGCAGCAGCATGATGGTCGCGACACTGAACCGGATGGAAGGGTTGTCCAGGCGGATTTCTTTGGCCGTACAGGAGCAGGTACAGGGAATTTATCTCTATTCGGCAGGTCTGCAGGAAGATAACGACAGTATAACAAAACTCAACGAAACCGCGCTTGCCGAAGGTGAGGCTGCCGGAGCCGTAGTGGCATTTGTCGAGGAGACAGGCGAGTTGATCGAGGCCAACGCTGCCAAGTCGAGCGGCATCATGGCGGATATCGAAGCTATCGCGCAACTGACTTTCCGGCTTGAAGAGGAAATGGCGGAATTCAGGAATTCCCGGAAAGAAGAAGGGCATCGAATTGATGAAACAGGCATTTGATCACCCTTCAGTTTCCGGATGTTTAGGGATCTATATGAGCCGAGCTGCTATCCTTTTTTTTCTCTCTTTCTTGCCTTCTACCCTCCTGGCAACTGACCTGCCCAACCATCCCTTCATCACCATCGATACCGAAATGCATACGGCTGGTGTCAAGAGTGCTGCAACCGACAAAGAAGAAAAACTGCTTGCCACCGTATCTGACGATAAAACACTAAAGCTCTGGGAGCGAAAGACAGGCAAGCTGATCAGAACTATACGATCACCAATTGCCGACGGTGACGAAGGTCAGCTGAATGCGGTTGCAGTTTCGCCGGACGGGAAGGTGGCAATTGTCGGCGGCTATACCGGCAGGACCTGGGACGGGAGTTATTCTGCATATCTTTACGATGTGGCCAGCGGGGCGATGCTGTCACGCATCAGCGGTTTTACGGAGCAGATAAACCGGCTTGCCTATTCGCAAGACGGGAAGCGGATCGCCATCGGTCTCGGTAACGGCGGAGGGATCTCGGTCCATTCCAGCGCCAATCAGGTCCGGCTTTACGAGCACGCCGGTTTTCATGGAGATGTGACATTCATCGGCTTTGACTCGCAAGGGAATCTCTTGGCAATGTCTAACGGCGGTGACATAAAGCGCTATGGCCCTGACGGAACCATCGTCTACGAACTCCGTACGGAAAAGGCGAGAAAAATCTTCAGCGGTGCTGTCTCTCCTGACGAAAAGCTTTTGGCGATAGGCTACATCGACAACAACACGATCGAAATCAGAAATGTCCATGACGGAGGTCTTGCATTCGAACTCAATGATGTGGGCAGGAACTGGGCAAAGGGCCGCTTCAGCGCTGTCGCCTGGTCGGCTGACGGGAGCCGCGTTTTTGGTGCCGGCACTCGCTGGCTCAGCGAGTCAGTAAGAAACAAACTGATTGTTGCCTGGTCTGCCGGCTCAAAAACAGTTGACGAAAGAAAAGAGGTGCCGGTTACCGCTAACATCCAGTTGTTGCTCCCGTTCAAGGATGACTCGATCCTTTTTTCTCCCGTCCATAGCGGCTTCGGGCTTATCAATGCTCAGGGAGGGGTGGTCTACAACAAGACTCTCTCCCGGGCCGACTTCTCGAAGGGGCATCAGGTATTCAGAATCAACAGGGATGCTTCGCTGGTGCAGTTTGGCTATGAACGCGACGGTCAGTCCCGTGCTGCATTCGATCTCAGGAAACGTCTCATCGAGGCGGACAGCCCTGAGCATGACGATCTAATGACGCCGCGATTCACGGCAAACGGGATTGATGTCAGGAACTGGGACTACACCGCTGATCCCCATCTTGGCAGCAGGAAGATCAAGGGACTATTGCCGGGCGAAAGAAGCAGCGCTTTGGCTGTGAAGCGGGATGAAAAAGGTTTTTTCTTCGGCACTAATCTGGCGCTTCGTTTTTACGACAGGAAGGGCCGGTTGATCTGGACACAAAAAGTCAACAGCATTATCTGGGATCTGGCTATCTCCGCTGACGACAGGATGCTGGTTGCTGCAATGGGTGATGGAACTATCCGTTACTTTCGCGCTGACAACGGCGAAGAGACCATGGCGGTATATCTTCACCCCGACCGCAAGCGCTGGATAATCTGGCTGCCAAGCGGTTTCTTCGATCATGGGCAGAACTCGGAGGAGCTGATCGGGTTTCATGTCAACCGTGGCAAAGATAAAGAGGCGACCCTGGTCAGTGTCAACCAGATGTACGACCTGTTCTATCGCCCGGATATTATCGACCAGGCTCTCGAGGGTAAGGATGTCTCTGCGTATCTCAAAAACCTTGCCAAACCAGCAGAAACAACGGTCATGCAATCACAACACGAGGCAGCCGAAAAGGCGCAACTGGCAAAGGAGCAGGCTGAGATCGCCCGGAAGGTAGAGCTGGAGAGGTTGGCACTTGAGACGGCGGAGCGGGAACGTCAGGATAAACTGCGACTGGAGCAGGAACAGGCGCAATTGGCGAGAATCAAGTCTGAAACCGCCCGTAAAGCTGAAGAAGAGCGATTTGCACTGCAAAAGATCGAGTCGGAACAAAAAGCCCGACTTAAAGCCGAACAGGAACTTATTGCCAGACAAAAGGCGGAGTCGGAACGATTGGCAGTAGAACAAAAAGAGGCCGAACGGCTTGCCGCTCAGAAACTTGAAGAGCAGCGGTTAGCCAGAGAAAAGGTTGATCAGGAAATCCTTGCCAGCAAAAAGAGAGAGGCTGAACGCCAGCTCCTCCCTGTTGCCGGGGATGAGCCGGATCTTTTTCAAGAGCAGTCAGGACAGTCCGCTGTTGTGAATGCAGCCGCTACGGAAGTCACAAATCTTGTGAGGACACTTGTCAACTCATCGACTCTGCCGCCTGCAGTCCGCTTCATCACCACATCAGGTCAAGTAGAAAAACAGGACGTCGCGTTGGTTGCCGAGCTGTGCGATAGCGGCGGCGGTATTGGCGACGTGACGCTGTTCCTGAACGATATGCCGGTTGCCATAGAAAATATCGGCCGGGGTCTCAAGGTTCAGCCCAGGAACGCCGGCAAAAACTGTCTCAGCTTTGAAAAGATGATCTCCCTGCAACAGGGCCGGAACGTGATAACTCTCATGGCCTATAACAGGAACAACAGCATCGAGTCGGACCGTAGCAGGATAGAGCTTGCCTTTGCCGCTACAGCTGCAGAGAAGCCGCAGCTCCACATCCTTACCATTGCCGTCAACAGGTATCGCGACGGTGACTTGCGACTCAATTACGCGATCAACGATGCCGAGGAGCTGGCGCGGGTCGTCAATGAAAAGGCGAAGAACCTTTTCGCAGGGGTTCACATCCACAAGATCCATAACGATGATGTCACCAGGGAAAAGCTGGAAGCTGTTTTTGTCGCGATCGGCAGACAGACAAAGCGTGACGATGTATTCCTCCTTTTTGTCGCCGGACACGGCATAACCGGTGAGCGGGACGGCGCATACTATTTCCTGCCGGTAAACTTCCGCTATACCGGGGAAGAGTCGATCGCCGGCCAGGGGGTTTCCATGACCGACTTCAAAAAATACCTGACCAATATCCAGGCCATGAAATCGCTGATACTGATCGATACCTGCAACAGCGGTTCGTTCAGCGAGGCAATCGCCAGCCGCGGCGTGACCGAAAAGACAGCCATTACCAAGCTTGCGCGGGCCATGGGAAGAGCTACTATCGCAGCAAGCTCCAAAAACCAGGCGGCCATGGAAGGTTACGAAGGGCACGGCGTATTCAGCTACACCGTGCTGGAGGGATTAGGCGGCAAGGCAGCCAACAAAAAAGGGGAGATAACTGTCAATCTCCTGGCCAACTTTATCGAAGAGACCCTGCCTGAGTTGACCTACAAAAAATGGGGCTATGAGCAGGTCCCGCAGAAAAGCCTGCAGGGGATGGATTTCCCTATCGGGATCAGGTAACTGTCTGAAAAGAAGAGAATACTGGTGCTACGGAGTAAAGAATATGGTCAAGACAGCGCTTTTTGAAACACTTATCGAGAGCTGCACGGACAACGGTGACGGCACAATGACGTTCACCCTTGAAGGGAAGAGCTACATCATCAGGGACCACCTCGAGATCTCGAAAATAGCCGAGCAGCACGACTACATCATTATCTATTGAAAATGGGCTCAGGGCTCAGGGCTTTTTAGGCATAAACCCCGAGCCCCGAACCCTGAGCCCGCTTCCTAATCCAGTGTACGCCGGTACCGCTTCACCGCTACGATCACTGCCAGAAGTGCAAACAGGGCGATCTGCCACATCTGTTGCCAGGTCTCGTTAAACCCGTTACCTTTAAGAAGAATCCCGCGGACGATCCGGAGAAAATGAGTCAGGGGCAAGACCTCGCCGATCATCTGTGCCCAACGGGGCATGCCGCGAAAGGGGAACATGAACCCTGAGAGCAGTATTGACGGCAGGAAGAAGAAAAACGCCATCTGCACGGCCTGCAGCTGATTCCGCGCAACAGTGGAAAAAGTTATGCCGACAGCAAGGCTCGCGATGATGAAGAGCATGGTGGCGCAAAGGAGCAGGGTGAGGCTCCCGACCATGGGCACGTTGAAGACAAACCTGGCGGCCACGAGAATGAGGCCTGCCTGGACATACCCCACCAGGATGTAGGGGACGATCTTCCCTAGCAGCACCTCCAGAGGGCGGGTCGGCATGGAGAGGAGATTTTCCATGGTCCCCCGCTCCCGCTCCCGGGTTATGGCCAACCCGGTTATTATCACCATCGTCATTGTAAGCACCACTCCCATCAGGCCGGGAACGATATTGTACTGGGTTATCCCTTCCGGGTTGTAACGTGGATGGATTCTCAGCTCCATGGGGAGAGCGCCCGGAGAGAGGTACGACAACGCCCCTTTCAGGTCGTTCTGCAGGGCAGAGTCAAGCAGTGTGCGTAAGGCGCCTATGGCATTGCCGGTGGCTGCCGGGTCTGTGGCGTCGGCCTCCAGGAGGATGATTGGACGGTCACCGCGCAGGAGGTCCCGGGAAAACTGGGGAGGGATAGTGATGAAAAACTGCACCTCACCCCGTGCAAGCAGTTCATTCCCTTCCGCTTCACTCTCCACCTTTTTTACGAAATCGAAGTAACCGCTGGCACGGACAGCCTGCAGGAGCGTGCGGCCATGGGGTCCATTGTCAGCAACCATTACGGCCGTGGCGAGGTGTTTCGGGTCCGAGTTGATAGCGAAACCGAACAGCATCAGCTGGACCAGCGGTATGCCGATCATCATCCCGAATGTCAACCGGTCACGGCGCATCTGGATGAATTCCTTCACAATAATCGCCCAGAGCCGTGCCGGACTGAATGTAAAGAATCCTGTCATTGTGTGTAGTTGTCCCGTGACTGATCCATAAGGTGAATGAAAACGTCTTCAAGTCCTGAAGGCATCCGCTTCAGAATATAGCCGTTCTCCTGAGAAGGGGCGAGTGCCGCTTCAAGGGCAGCCGCGTCGATCCCGCTCACGTGAAGCTCCCTGCCAAAGGCAACCGCTTGCCTGACTGCGGGGTTTGCGCGCAGTTCAACTGCCAGAGCCGAGAGGCCTGGGCCTGTAACGGTCCAGGTTATCAGCCCGGAGCCGGCGGTTATTTCATCCGCGCTGCCGACTGCCAGCAGGGTCCCGTATGAAAGATAGGCCAGTCGGTGGCAGCGTTCCGCTTCATCCATGTAATGGGTGGAGATCAACACGGTAAGACCCTGTGCCGCGAGGTCGTGAATCTGGTCCCAGAAAATGCGGCGCGCCTTCGGGTCCACCCCGGCGGTCGGCTCATCCAGCAGCAGCAGGCGGGGGTTGTGGATCATGCAGGCAGCAAGCGCAAGGCGCTGCTTCCAGCCACCGGAAAGTTCTCCGGCGAGCTGGGAGCGTCGACCGGCCAGTCCCAGCTGCTCCAGGCTCTTCTCGACCGCATCGCGCCTGTTCGGCAGTGAGAACATCCTCGCCACAAAATCCAGGTTCTCGGCAATGCTCATGTCCTCGTAGAAACTGAAGCGCTGAGTCATGTAGCCGATCTCACGCCGGATCGCTTCACTATCGGCAATTACGTCATAACCGAGACAGGTACCGCTTCCCCCGTCCGGCCGGAGCAGTCCACAGAGCATCCTGATGAAGGTCGTCTTGCCGCTGCCGTTCGGCCCCAGAAAACCGCAAATCTCCCCGCGGTGGACCTGCAGGTCGATACCTTTTACCACGCTACGTCCGTTGAAGATCTTGGTCATTCCCCGGACATCGATTGCCAGTTCATCGGACATGCTCAGTGACCGAACCGCAGATCGACCGGTTGCCCCGGATGGAGGCGGAGTGCACTTTCGGGAGGGAAAGAGAGTTCGGCCAGATATACCAGCTTTGCGCGGTTTTCGCGGCTGTAGATGACCGGCGGGGTATACTCTGCACGGGGGGATATGAAGGTGACCTTGCCGATGAAACTCTCCTTGATTCCGTCGGCTGTCACTGTTACCGGGTCATTGATTCGGACCGAGGCGATCATCCCTTCAGGAAGGAAAGCCCGTACCTTTATCCCTTCCGGGGGGAGAAGCGAGACGACCGGTCTGCCGGCGGCAACCCATTCGCCGCTCCGGTACAGGGTGTCGTAGACAATGGCTGTTTCCGGAGCTTTGCGGCTCTTCTGGGAAAGCTCCCACTCCGCCCTTACCAGAACCGCTTCCAGTGCCCTGACATTTGCCTCTGCCCCGGCAATCTGGTCGCTGCGAGCCCCGAGACGTGCCGTCTGAAGTTCGGAGCCGATCCGGGCAACAAGCTGCAGTTGCTGGTCCCGGACTGACCGGGCTGAATCCATGCTCTGCCTGGATACCGAGCCTGAACGTAGCAGCTTGTCCTGCCGGTCGTATTCGATCTCGGCCAGGGCCAGCGCAGACTTAGTCTGCTGCAGTTGCGCGTTCAGGGCGGCGATCTCTGTAGGCCTGAGCCCTTTTCTGATGTCCTGCAAGGAGGCTTTTGCCTGGGCAAGCCTTTTCCCCGCTTCGTCTCTGGCGCTCCTTTCAGCATCATTTTCAAGAGCAAAGAGCGGATCGCCTTTTTTTACCGTAGCTCCTCTGGATACATTCAGCGTCACGGTGCCGGGGAGCGGAGAGGCTACATAGACGAACTCGCCTTCGACATAACCGTGCAGAAGGTCCGCCGAAGGGCTGCTACACGAGGCAAGCAGGAGCAGAGCCGGGACGAAGAGATACGCAGACAGCCTGCCGAAATCCGGTTTATATCGTGAATATGTCAATTCCTTCCCCCGGTAACAACTCTTTCCTGAAGTCTACCATCTGGTGACGAACATGCCAGAATCAACCGGCAGAATAACTGTAGCTTCCCATGCCGTAGGCGGCGCCTTTCCCGATATTGAGCCTGCTGCCAAGTTCAAGGAACGGGATGAATTCGGTCAGCTCACCGCTGAACGTGATGGCCCCTTCAATTCCCTGGAGGCCGCCTCCGCGGTTGATCCATTTGAGCCCGGATCGGCTGCAGTCGACCTCTCTGCTTCGCTCTGCAAGCCATTTGAAGTCGTGCGACAGTTCCTCTCCCCCATAGTAGTATGCCACTGAGGAGATTCGCCTGAACAGGGCCCCGGCGACAGCGCTGAAACTGATCTCCCGCAGCGGGACACCCTTGTGCAGGAGTCTCAAAGGGGTCTGAAAATCGATGGTTACACAGGCGCAGGGACCGCAACTCCTTGAAAAAAAATCGTCAAAGGAGAGGATCGGGAGGTTGGCGAACTCCCTGCCTGCTCCATCTAAAGGGATGAGTATGCGCGATCCATCATCTGATGCTGCTTCTACGCTGACAGCTCGCCACGGTCCCATTCTCTCCGAAGAGCCGATCAGCCTCTTCACAGCTTTAAAAAAAAGGTCAAGATGGTTCATCGCTTCTCCAGCGATTACCAGTGAAAGCTCGACTAGTGTTCCTTGCACGGATTTTTCCGGAAGAATGGGAATCCTGAATGCGAAGGGGAGTGGCGGTTTCTGGTAGCGGCGCAGGGCAGAAGGGTCAGAAGTCAGATTCTGGTCAAAGAGTGTCCGGCATGGGCAGCTTGGGCCGCCATTGCAACCGCCGTCTTTGGTCAGGCAGCCGACTGCATGGCGGAACGCGGAAGGAAACAGCTGCCTGATCGCGAACAGGGTTTGAGGGGGGAGCCTGCTCCCCGGATGTTCAATCGTAAGATGAATCTGAACAAAAGGAGTGCTCATATTCATTTAACGGAGCAGATCGTTGTAATCTTCAGGTGTGTTCAGATTCATGAATGGTTTGAAGCCAGGGGAGTGGCGAGCGACTTCAGCCGCAGGGACAATCTGTGCTCCGATGCTTTCGAGCAGGTCGAGGATCTTCCTGTTGCCGGAAGTAATTGCCTCTTCGATGGCAGGCAGAGCGGCTTTAGAGTAGAACGCGTGCAGCGGTTCCAGACCCGCTCCGCTTTCAGGAACCAGCGCCGGGGCGGCCGTACTGATCCCGGCAAGCCAGCGGATGAGATCCTTGTCGAGATGGGGCATATCGCAGGCAACCACGAAGATCCGCTCGTCCCTGCTCCACTTCAGTCCGGCATGTACTCCAGCCATCGAGCCTTGACCGGCATGGATGTCCGGAATTTTGGGGCAGGGGAGAAACCTGTAGTCGTCAGGTCTGTCTGTCACAACCACTACATCTTTAAACTGCTCGGAAAGGGTTTTGAAAACTGTTTCTATAAGAGGCCTGCCCTTGTAAGGGAGAAGGGACTTGTCCCTGCCCATGCGGGACGACCTGCCTCCGGCAAGGATAACGCCGGTCACCCCTGCGATTTTACCGTCCGTGAGCCTGATCCGCTCAGGATGAGAGTAAACCTGGAATGATGATGCGCGCAGATAGCCTATCAGGGTGATTCCCGACTCAGCGCAGAGTTTTACGGCCATGTCCGTGGGCGAAGTGCGGGAGGCGATGAGCGGTATGCCGAGTTGGCCGGCTTTTGCCGCCATCTCGGTCGAGATCCGCCCGGAGGTCACCAGCATCAGCCCTTGTAGTTCTATCCCCTTGAACAGTGCTTCTCCGGCAATCCGGTCGAGAGTGTTGTGTCTGCCGAGGTCCTCGGCATAAAGGATCATACGCTCGCCGTCTCCGACCGCTGCTGAGTGGATGCCGCCATGGGCCCGGTATTTTTCCGCATGCTTTCCGAGTTCATCCATCAGATTGAGCACCTGGACCGGTGTAAACTGGATTCCGGATTCGATCGTTACAGGGCCGGGTGTGGAGAATGTGACGCCTGTGCCGCAGCCGGAAGTGAGAACAGGTTTCAGTCTTTCCGGCAAAGTACCCTTGATCCTGACATTTGCCGCCCCGAAATCCTTGCACACGGAGAAAAGTTCGAAATCTTCCGGAGAAGAGACAAAACCCTGCAGTCTCAAAAAGCCTGCTACCAGGAAATTGAGTTCGTGAGGAGAGGCAACCAGAGTCGCTATCTCGTAGCCGTTCACCACCAGCGGGACAGGAAACTCCTGTACAACCTCACCCTCATCGGGATGCAGAACACCTTTGGAATATCGATGGATAGGGATCATTTTCGGAGCGATCAGGTCAAGTAGTTCGAGATCATGGTTGAAATTGCATTAAGGGCTTCAAGGTCCGCGGGAGTGAAGTCGGCGCCAGCCTCGGCCAATGATGGCGCCTTGCGGGAGATCTGGAGTACGCCCCAAACTTCATCCCCGTTGCTGATCGGGGCGCTCATTATCTTCTGGAGAGGTATCCTGTCGCTCTTTTCAGCAAGCATATGCTCAAAAATGAAAAGATGGCGGCTGCCTGCGAACGAGTTGTCAAGTGTGGCCGCACGGTCGTTAGCGGTCTTAGAGACAAGGGAGTTTACGGCATTGAGCGGGATGTGCCCGTAACTGGTCATTCCTTGTGGCCAGATGAAAACTATTTCGTGCTTTTTGGGATTTACCCTGAAGATGCCGACCTCATGAGTGCGTACTGCAAAGAAAAGGGCAAGTTCTTCTGCTGCGAACCGTAGTCTTTCGGCAGGATCAATTATTGAAGCTGCACTGTTTTTCAGTTTCTCTTCGAGTTGGCCGGTTGTCATAAGCTAGGCACCTCCCATTTCATGCTGCTATTGTAACTGCAGATAATAGCGGCAGGAAATGGATTTATCAAGTGCTGTCGAAGGGGATCCGGTTATTCGGGAAATAAGTTCGCTTTCAATAAAAACGCTCTTGACACTTTATCGTAGGCTCTGTTATAAAGATATTCCCTTGCAGCTGAGGGATTTTTATTGGGCCGAAACAGACAGGAAAGAGCAGGAGCGGCCCGGGAAAAAAAGTTGAAAAAAGATGTTGACAGCGGAAGGCGGTTTTAGTAGAGTGCCTCTTCTGCTGCAACGGAAAACGCAGGAAGCGCAGCAGGAAGATCTGGTCTTTGAAAACTGAATAGTAGAGAAAAATTGTGGGTTGTAAAAACAATTATTAAAAGAACTGCTAAGCAGGTTTGAGCGGTTCGAACTTTTTCGGTTAACCAACTGGAGAGTTTGATCCTGGCTCAGAACGAACGCTGGCGGCGTGCCTAACACATGCAAGTCGAACGTGATTAGAGAGCTTGCTCTCTATGAAAGTGGCGCACGGGTGAGTAACGCGTAGATAATCTGCCTGATGATCGG
>JBGQLM010000049.1:0-26549 GCA_041500085.1 Geobacteraceae bacterium | reverse complement strand
CTTACGAAGGTTGAGATCGATTGCCATATTTCCATGCCGGAAGTACCTGGCAACTGCTTCGCATTTGTATACAGCGGTGATTTCATGTCCCCGAGCATACGGGATCTGGATCTGGTCATTATTAATCCGGAAACAAGACCTGCATCCGGAGACATAGTACTTATAATGGGGAAATGGGGGGACTCTTTTCTAAGAAGATACCGATCAATTGGAGACGAGACTTTTTTCTCCGCTGACAACTCTTCATATTCAACATTCAAAGCGGAAAAAGGTTCTAAAATTATTGGGGTAGTAGACTCTGTCTGGAGAAAGATTAAATACTGATCATACCTGTAAATTCAGTATCAGTCATTTGACTGGCAATCGAGCAATATTTTCGTGAATAAAGGTCCTCCAGCAGTTTACAGCCCTTTTCGCTTGACCCCTCCTCGTCAATTGGGCTATATCCACATAATCATGTTTGAATATTGTACAGGAGGTATATCACATGCATCTGATGGATACAATTAAGGAAAAAGCCAGGAAAAATCTCCAGACTGTCGTATTACCGGAAAGCTATGACGAAAGAATGCTTTTTGCTGCGGAGAAAATTGTGGAACAAAGTTTGGCGAAGGTCGTAATTCTAGGTAACCCTGAAGAAGTCAGGGCAGCTGCAAAGTCAAAAGGAGTAGACTTAACCGGCGTTGCGATTGAAGAACCATCAACTTCATCAAGGCTCCCTGCATATATTGATGCCCTTGTGGAACTAAGAAAAAGCAAAGGACTGACAGCAGATGATGCAAAGAAACTTCTGACCGAGAAGGATAACCTCTATTTCGCGGGGATGATGGTTCGACAGGGAGATGCCGGAGGACAGGTGGCCGGAGCGACAAGCACAACCGGGAATGTCCTAAAAGCAGCCTTCCAGACCGTGGGGACAGCCCCGGGCATAAAGACCGTATCTTCATACTTCTTCATGATAACCAAGACACCCTCTTTTGGTGAAAACGGCATAATACTGTTTGCCGACTGCGCTGTTAATCCTAATCCTGATGCGCAAGCACTTGCCGAAATCGCCGTGGCTACCGCTCGTAATTGCAAATCTTTTCTGGATGTTGAGGCAAGGGTTGCGATGCTTTCTTTCTCGACAAAGGGTAGTGCAACTCACACCGATGTAGATAAGGTTTTGTCTGCCATCGAGATTGCCAGAAAGATCGATCCAGCCCTTCAAGTAGACGGAGAACTTCAGGCTGATGCAGCCCTTCTTCCCAAGGTAGGCGAGAAGAAGGCCCCGGGAAGCCCGGTGGCAGGAAAGGCAAACGTCCTGATATTCCCGGATCTTGATGCTGGGAACATCGCTTATAAGCTTGTAGAAAGAGTTGCGGGAGCAGAAGCGATTGGGCCGGTCATCCAGGGTCTTGCAAAACCTGTAAATGACCTCTCAAGAGGCTGTTCAGTTGAGGACATCGTAAATGTAGTTGCAATAACTGCAGTTCAGGCTCAAGGGTAATGATATAAGTTCAAATAAATAACGGCACAAAAAAACCCGATGGAAACTTCCATCGGGTTTTTTACATCATATTTGAGACATATCACTTTCTGACAAAATCGGCCCTAGAAAAGGTATACTCGAAATTCATGTGGTCAGTGTAAGTCCCATCAAGAATGGCTGCGACATCCTCTGTAAACACGAGTTCCTCATCGGTAGGAATTACATATACCTTTACAGGAGAGTCATCAGTTGTAATGAGCGTCTCCCGCTTTCTGGTCATAGCCCCCTTGTTCCTCTCCTTATCCAGATATATCCCAAGATGTTCAAGTCCTTCGATAGCCTTCTCACGAATAGGCCATCCCATCTCGCCAACACCCGCGGTGAAGACTACTGCATCTAACTTTCCGATTATCGCCATGTAAGAGCCGATATACTTTTTAAGCCTGTATGATTCGATATCGAGAGAAAGCTGACAACGCTTGTCTCCTGCATTAGCACTCTCAATCACATCGCGTCTATCGGTGAATCTTCCGGTGATGCCAAGAACGCCACTCTTCTTATTGAGTATACCGTCAATCTCTTTTGCGGAAAGGTTCTCTTTCTGCATCATAAATGCAGGGATAGCAGGGTCAATATCTCCGCATCTGGTCCCCATCATGGCACCTTCCAGAGGAGTAAGCCCCATTGTGGTATCAACAGAAAGCCCGTTTTTGATTGCACAGTGAGAAACACCGTTGCCGATATGCATTGTGATAATGTTCGTCTCTGAAGACTTTTTCCCGAGTATTGCAGCAGCACGCTTGGAGACGTAAAGATGAGAAGTACCATGAAAGCCGTAGCGACGGACACCGTGAGTCTCATACCACTCGTAAGGCACCGGATAGAGATAGGCATGCTCAGGCATGGTCTGGTGAAATGCGGTATCAAATATCGCCACATGAGGCACTGTCGGGAGTACAGCCTGAGCTGCTTCAATGCCGGAGATGTTTGGCGGATTATGCAGCGGCGCAAGATGTTGAACTTCCTTAACAGCATCAAGTACGGCCTTATCGATCATGACAGAACAAGTGAATTTTTCACCCCCATGAACGACACGGTGACCCACAGCTGAAATCTCGTTGATGTTCGAAAGCACACCGTGAGACGGGTCTGTAAGCGTTTTGATTATGAGATCAATTGCGACTTGATGATCCGGACAGTCGGATTCATACCTGTATGCTTCGCGGCCTGGCACTTCATGCAGGATGAAAGAGTCCCCGATAATAACCCTTTCTACCATCCCTTTAGCAACTACTTCCATCCTGCTCCAGTCAAAAAGTTGATATTTTACCGATGAACTTCCGCAATTAAGAGCCAATATCTGCATTGAAGGCACTCCTTTTAAAAAAACTAATTATTATGTAACAGTATATAATTGATGATTTTTTCGATATAAGTAAAGAAGTGACACAGCAATTTAAGCCATAATAAAACTGCTTTTTATAATACCGAAGTAATTAAGTCAATACAAGTTTTTTGTTAAACCGGGTGTATTGAACTCCATTCATACAACCATCCGTATTTTTTTTATTGTTATTTTGAATGCTAATGTGATAATTTTGCCGTTGACCAATAACCATCCAACAAAGGGAGGATAAACGTGAAGAAAATTGCTGTCGTTCTTGCTGTACTTGCACTCGCTGCTGCAGGGTGCCAAAAGAAAGAAGAAGCTCCTAAAGTTAGTGCACAACAGGCCGGTGCTCCTCAGATGCCTGGTGCAGCTCCTGGTGGAGACCCACACGCTGGCCTTAAGCCTATGGAAATACCTGCTGGTGCAGGTCACAAAGGCAAAGTGCTTCAGACTATGGATGCCGGCTCCTACACCTATGTAGAAGTTGAAGAGAAAGGTCAGAAGCTCTGGATTGCTGTAATGAAAGAAGCACTTGTAAAAGAAGGTGTTAAGGTTGGCGACACCATCGAGTTCCCGGATTCACCGCCAATGGTTAACTTCCAGAGCAAGGAACTCAAGAAGACCTTTGATAAAGTGATCTTCTCTGCAGGACTTCGCAAAGCCAAGTAATTACCTGACAGGCATATGAAGACAAAAAAAGCGAAACCTTAATGGTTTCGCTTTTTTTTGTCTTCTTTATTCATTTACAAAAACGATATCAAGGCTGACTCGCAACATCAACTCCCAGCATATCATTCTTTTGAGCATCCTCAGGAATTTCCTCCTCAACACCTAGCATCAATTCCTCAAGATTGAAACTCTCGGGCGATATCTTTGCAACCCGCTTTGCACCGAGAAAACGTGACCTGTAATAAGGAGTATCAAATGAAGAGATGACAACGCGTTTATCACGGGATGAAGCATGGATCATCCTGTTACCGCCAAGGTAAATTCCGACATGAGACGGAAATGAGGCATAGGTCCTAAAAAAAACCAGATCCCCTTTCTGCATATCCCCACGAGTCACGATCTCGCCCTTTTCAAATTGCTCCCTGGCCGTTCGCGGAAGGTTGACCTCCATCTCGTTAAAAACCTTCTGAACAAATGCGGAACAGTCAAGTCCACTTCTTGAAGAGCCACCGAAACGGTAACGTGTTCCCAAAAAGCCAAAAGCCTTGGTTTTCAAAAGCTTAACATTGTCAGCCTTGAAATCAGCCTCTTTCTCGGAGCGCAGACTTACAGTCTCCTGATCCAATAGATCGGCAAGAGATTGTTCATACTCTTTATCGCTGAGAAGGTCGGCATACCTGAGAGATGGTCTTGCCGCAACCCGACTTCCAGACTTTATATCCGAGTCCATATCCCGAAGAGCAAGTGTCTGGCCAGGCTTGAGCTTCCCTTTTGCCAAGCCATTCATTCTCTTAAGCTCTGGTATGGATACGCCTGTCTTCTTTGAGACTCTGGAAATTGTATCGCCTTTTTTCACCTTGTACGTTGATGCAATTTCTTTTGAATCATCTGGAGATACGGATTTAGATGTGCTCCGCGGTGGGATAACAAGTACGTCACCCGGCTTGATACTCGAATTGAGTCTGTTATTAGCCTCTTTCAAGTCATTCAAAGGGACATGATACTTCTTGGAAAGGGACGCAAGTGTCTCATTCTTTTTGACTTTATGCGTCTTTGCTGCATAGGACGATGTTGGCAATACAAACAAAAGGGCTAGAAGCAGTAAGCTTTTACGACCGACCATCTCTACCCCCCAAACGTTTTATTTTCCCAGTCATGACGAAATATATTTATAACAACCGCAAGAAAATGTCAATAAGAACGTCATTAAAACGACCAGAAGCTATCGATCTGAGACAACCAGCTTCACCTTTACGGGCTCATCAGGCTTTAGCTGAATCAATGGTGATGGAGAAAGCAGCTTCACCTCGACAACCTGGCTTTTGCTGACAGAACTGAGATCGAATGGCTCAGTATATATCTGACCAAGCTGAATAAGTGCTGACTCAGACCCTATCACTCTTACACTCGAAGGATCAATTCTGATCGACTTTAACCTTACCCCTCCTGGAAAATGCCCGATTTTTTTCAAGGTTATTGGCAAATCGCGAAATGATTTCTTTTCAGCAACTATTTTCAAAACCGCTGGAGTGACCTTTGCCACAGAAACGCCAAGGGGAAGCTGGAATACCTTGCTGTCGACCGGGATACTGTTCACCCCTTCATGAATCTTGCCAAGGTCAAAATCTGCTGATATCTCATTTTTTGAAGATGAAAAAACAGTGGAGAGGACTTTAAGCTGCACCTCTATTTCACCGGGAAGATCATTTTTAAGAACCAGATTCTCCGGAAGGTTATGAAACTTGACTTGCGCAGTGACAGACTGAATCCCGCCCTGCTTTGCATTTATCAATAGCCAGCAAACTATTACAAGAAATAGGGTTACAAATTTTGGGATAAGGTTATTGAAGAGCTTATCTTTGATTGATACTTTTCCTGTTTCTGATGTCAGGGGCATGAGGAAGGATTTCAGATGGGCTATCAGTTCATCCTGTGAGCCTACCTGCAACAGCTCGCCACCTGATGCTACTGATACGGCTCCACGCTCCTCTGAGACTACGATGACAATTGCGTCCGTTCGTTCGGAAAGCCCGAGAGCAGCCCTGTGCCTTGTTCCGAGGTATTGAGGTAAGTCACCGCTGACAGAGAGCGGTAAATGTGAAGACGCTTCGGAAAGCCTCGCGCCTCTTATAATGACGGCTCCATCGTGAAGCGGAGTACCATTCTCAAAGATACTTTCAAGCAATTGGCTGCTAACCAGACTGTCAAGAGGCACACCGTGAATCAGGTGATCATCCAGCCTTTCCTGCCTCTCAATTACAATGAGAGCTCCAGTCTGCCGCCCTGCAAGAGTGAATACGGTATTGGAAAGATTATGGATGTCAAGAGCTACCGACTTATCGTTACTGTTGAAAAAATTGCGCAACATGCTGAACCGGTAAAGCGCCTGCCGTATTTCGCCCTGAAAGACAACTATAATCAGTACAAAGATGACTGTTCCAAGCTCCTGAAGTATCCAGCTGGTCATGAAGAGACCAAGATATTTGGTCAGAATATACATAAGGACCACGGAAGCGAGGCCTAAGACAACCTGCAGGGCACGGGTCTTCCTGAACCAGATGTAAAGCTGGTAGACAAGAAGTGTCATTATAAGGATGTCTGCAATATCCTGAATCCGCATTATCAAACCTGTAACGATTTCACTGGAAAAAAGTAGGGTGTATATGTGATACTTAAACATTAAATATTATCAGCAACAATCTGTTTTGATAGCATTTTTCACTTCAAAAGGACAGTCTAAATGTACCCTCTGACAAACAAAGGAGAGCGGATTCGCGATATGTTCGACGCCATAGCCCCACGCTATGATTTTTTGAACAGGCTCTTGAGCTTCGGTATTGATAAAAAATGGCGCAGGTTCGCTGTCAGGCAGATCAGATTCGCCGAAGGCGGCAAAATACTTGACGTTGCGACAGGGACGGCGGATGTCGCACTGGAGATTGCAGCAGTCACCCCGCCGTCTGTCACAATTTCAGGGGTCGATTTTTCTCAGCAGATGATAGATCTGGGCATGGTAAAAGTAAAAACATCCCCTTTTGCAGAGAGAATATCTCTTCATGTTGCACCTTGCGAAGCCATTCCATTTGAAGATAACAGTTTTGATTCTGCGACAATAGCATTCGGTATCAGAAATGTTGTGGACCGTCACCGCGGCTTGAAAGAGATCCACCGGGCACTCAAGCCCGGAGGCAGGATAGTAATCCTGGAATTCTCGAATCCTCGTTCCAAAACCTTCAAAGCTCTTTACAACTTTTACTTTTTGAGGATTCTTCCTGTAATCGGAGGATTCTTCTCTACATTCAGTGCCTACAAATATCTTCCGGACTCTGTCCTTGAATTCCCGTCACAGGAGGAGTTCAAAAGATTGATGACTGTATCAGGCTTTGAAAATGTTTCACATCACGACCTTACCTTCGGAATTGCAACTGTTTATACGGGTGAAAAGAATTCCCTGGTCTAATCCGGAATCCACTCTTCATTTAAACTTTATTATGAACCTTGTCCCGAACTTCTCATCCCTTTCCTCCAGTCCAGGCTTATCCATTTTGCCGACTGTGGAGCTATCGTAAAAGAAATTCAGATTGACCCCTCCACCGATGGGCACCCCGAGCTCGCTTCTCCATGAGAGTCGGCCGGGTTTTTTCAACAGCTCGCCACTTGCTGCTCCATCCTGTGTTCTGTTGTTTTCCGTTACTTCATAAGAATACACCGGAATCCTTGTCACAGTTGTCAGAGATACATCACCACCAAGATTGATTTTCCCGCCAGCCTCACCCAGAATAGAGTGAAACTTCTGATTCACACCTACGCTGACATTCTCTTCCCTGGAATTATGCGAAAAAGATAATTGTGGCACGAAGGTAGGTTGAGAAGAAGGACTTTCTCCGCCAATTAAAAGCCTCTTAGCATTGAAAAAATTCTCCTTCTGGAGGGGTTCGGACAGAGATGGAGTACCGAGATCCACGGCATCTGAATCAAGGGGGGCAATAATAAAGAATGTGAATATAGCTATAAATAAATATCTCACCTGATCAGCGCCCCTCTTTAACAACCCATAAACGAGCATTTGAAGCATCCCTATTTACTTTATTTTATATCAAGTTGCGTTAGCAGGGTGCAATTTTAACTCACGCTAGAATAAGACGGATTTCTTGACCCAGGTCAAGGCAGAAATCATCACAACAGGTTAGTTTCATCCTACAGACGTTGCACTGAAGACAAAACAGGATATATTTGTTGAGTGTTCAGTTAGCAAAGAATAAAGGCATTTAGCCTAATTAACTTAGACAGGAGAAAAAAATGGGAATGTTCTGTAATCAGTGTGAGCAGGCGGCTAACGGAGTAGGATGCAACATATCTGGCGTATGCGGCAAAAAACCTGACGTATCAGCACTTCAGGATCTGCTGCTTTTCGCCCTCAAAGGTGTCGCAATATACGCTACAAAGGTGCGCGACCTGGGCGTGAAGGACGACTCTATCGACCGTTTCATTATTGAAGGCCTTTTCACAACTGTGACCAATGTGGACTTTGACCCTTCAAACCTGGAAAAGGTTCTGAGAAACGCGGCACTTGTAAGGGACCAGGCAAAGGGGCTCTACGAAGAGACCTGCAAGAGCAAAGGGATTTCAGCTGAAGCGGTCAGCGCTGCTCCTGCAGTGTGGATACCGGCAGCCAACCTCGCCGGACTGATAGCTCAGGGCGAACAGCACGGCATCTCTTCCTATCATGAAAATGAAGACATCCGCTCCGTTATTGAGATACTGACCTTCGGTCTCAAGGGAATGGCTGCATATATGGACCATGCCATTATTCTCGGGAAATCCAATGACGACGTTGTGGCATTTTTCCACAAAGCCCTTGCCGCAATTACTGACCAGAATTTAGGGCTCATGGACTTCGTAGGCTTAAGCATGGAGTGCGGCAAGCAGAACATTACCGCGATGGGACTCCTGAACGAAGGGCATGTCGAAAACTATGGACATCCTGTACCTACAGCTGTCCAGCTCGGAACTCGTGCAGGAAAGGCGATCCTGGTATCAGGTCATGACCTCAAAATGCTCGAAGAGCTCCTGAAACAGACCGAGGGAAAAGGGATCAACATCTACACTCACGGTGAAATGCTCCCGGCTCACGGTTATCCCGGGCTGAAAAAATTCGGTCATCTTGCGGGTAATTTTGGTGGCGCATGGCAGGACCAGGCCAAAGAGTTTGCAAACTTTCCGGGTGCAATCATCTTTAATACAAACTGCATCCAGAGGCCATCAGACACGTATAAGGACCGCCTCTTCACATGGGGTCTGGTTCAGTGGCCGGATGTAAGACATATCGAGGGATGGGACTTCTCCCAAGTCATTGCAAAAGCCCAGGAATTGGCAGGTTTCCCTGAAAATCCGGGGCAGGAGATACTGACCGGATTTGGTCATAATGCCGTTCTCGGAGTGGCAGACAAGGTAATTGAAGCTGTCAAGAGCGGAGCAATAAAGCACTTTTTCCTTATCGGAGGTTGCGACGGCGCCAAATCAGGACGAAACTACTACACAGAATTTGCCGAAAAAGTACCTGCAGATTGTGTCATCCTGACACTTGCCTGCGGCAAATACCGTTTCAATAAACTCGAGTTCGGCGATATTGGCGGAATCCCGCGTCTGCTCGATATTGGCCAGTGCAACGATGCCTACTCTGCGGTACAGATCGCAGTAGCGCTTGCCGGGGCTTTCAACTGCGGCGTAAACGACCTGCCACTATCCTTCATTCTCTCGTGGTACGAGCAGAAAGCGGTTGTCATACTCCTCTCGCTTCTGCATCTCGGAATAAAGAATATAAAGCTCGGGCCCACACTCCCGGCATTCATAACCCCGACTGTTCTTAACTTCCTGGTGGAGAATTTCAATATAGGGCCGATCACTACAGCAGACGCCGATCTGAAAGCTGCTCTCGGAGCATAGTGAATCAGTCAATACAAAAAAGGGCGCAGAGAGTCAATCTCTGCGCCCTTTGAACTGGCTCTATTTTGTTACTGTGCAGTTCCGCAATACCTGCAGGTTATCTCCTTCCACTTTATCCATTCCCCGCAACTGCTGCATTTCCTGAAGTGACCCTTAACCTCTTTAACAGGTTTCTCAAACCAGACAATCATTATGCAGACCGGGAAAAGCGCAGAACCTATCCCCCATAAAAGAAAGTTCCGACCCCGGTTCGCTGCCATGACTCCTCCGGTAACAGCAAATACGATCGGAACCAGAAATACAATTAATGCCGGATCAAACATTCATTCTCCCCCAAACGGTCTTTAGGCAATCAAGAGAATAAATGAGTCCAAGATCAAATGCAATCCTCTTTCCAGAGACAGTCATGCTGTCCGCACTGATCAGCCATTCCGGTTCCGAAACAGGCTTTGTTACCCTCAGCAGATTGGACAGCCTGTATAAGCTCCATCTTTTTAAGCGAACCCTTAACACCATGCTCTTTGGCAATTTTCCTTATCTGCTGCATGTTCATATCTTCCTCCTGCACGAAATATTAAGATGGGTTACTTGGCGACAATTAATATAGCAGATAAATATCATATGGCAAATCGAATCAACTTCATGCTCGACAAATTGAGTTTTTTCCAATATATTTCGCCAATATTTTGTATACATCAGGGACAAGCAGTTATCATAGTCAATTGAAAGGAGTTTCCAGAATATGCCTACAAAACCTTTTGTTTATCAGGACCCTTATCCTCTCGGCAAAGACCGGACAACGTACCGCAAGATTGAGGGTTCAGAAAAGTATGTGACTGTCGACAAGTTTGCCGGAGATGACGTGATCAGGGTTTGCCCAGAAGCTTTGACCATCCTTGCGAATGAAGCGATGAGAGATGTCTCCTTCCTGCTTCGTCCTGAACATAACGAGTCTGTTGCAAAAATACTTCATGACCCTGAAGCCTCGATGAATGACAAGGGTGTTGCTCTCGCATTCCTCCGCAATGCCGAAATCTCCGCCAACTTTGAGCTACCTACATGCCAGGACACCGGAACTGCAACAATTGCTGCTAAAAAGGGGCAGCAGATCTGGACAGGCGGCAAAGACGAGGAGTACCTTTCGAAGGGTGTTTATAAAACCTACACTGAGGAGAATCTTCGCTACTCGCAAACCGTAGCTCTGGACATGTATGAAGAGATAAACACCGGGACGAACCTGCCTGCCCAGATAGACATACAGGCAGTTGACGGAGACTATTACAAATTCCTCTTCATGGCCAAGGGGGGCGGATCTGCCAACAAGACATCCCTCTTCCAGGAAACAAAGGCTCTTCTTACACCCGATTCCCTTCTCAAGTTTCTGGTCAGCAAAATGAAGTATCTCGGGACCGCCGCATGCCCACCCTATCATATAGCCGTAGTCGTCGGCGGGACAAGCGCTGATGCCTGCATGAAAGCGGTAAAGCTCACAAGCGCCAAGTATCTTGATGACCTGCCGACAAGAGGCAATGAACATGGACAGGCTTTCCGCGATCTGGAGCTTGAAGATAAACTGCTGCAGGAAGCGTACAAGCTGGGAATTGGTGCACAGTTTGGCGGAAAATATTTCGCCCACGACATCAGGGTTGTCCGCCTACCGCGTCATGGTGCATCCTGCCCGGTCGGAATGGCTGTATCGTGCTCTGCCGACAGGAACATCAAGGCCAAGATCACGCGTGACGGACTTTTTGTCGAAGAGATGGATCGCAATCCGGGACGTTTGATACCTGATCAGTACAGAGGCAGACACAGTCATGGAGTCAAGATAAACCTCAATCAGCCGATGAAGGAAATCCTTGCCGAGCTCTCCAAGCATCCTGTTTCAACCCCTCTGCTCCTGAACGGTACCATTGTCGTAGGCCGTGACATAGCGCATGCCAAATTCAAGGAAATCATCGATGCCGGAAAACCGGTTCCCGAATACCTTCTTAGACACCCGATCTATTATGCAGGACCGGCAAAGACCCCCAAAGGAAAGCCGTCAGGATCATTCGGTCCAACAACAGCAGGGAGGATGGACTCTTATGTCGACCTCCTGCAGTCAAAAGGGGCAAGCCTGATCATGATAGCAAAAGGCAACCGGAGCCAACAGGTCACCGATGCCTGCAAAAAATACGGTGGGTTCTACCTTGGATCGATAGGTGGACCTGCGGCAGTTCTTGCTGAAGAGAACATCAAGAAGGTCGAGTGTATCGACTTCCCCGAACTCGGAATGGAAGCTGTCTGGAAGATAGAGGTTGAAGACTTCCCGGCATTTATCCTTGTAGACGACAAAGGGAACGATTTCTTCAAACAGTTAGGGCTCTAAACCGTGTTCAAAACAAGCCCCTGGCCGCTATCGGTCAGGGGCTTTAATTTTTCAGGATACTTATGAAATCCGGATTTCAGAAATTTGTCTGCCTTGTCGTGCTCTGCTCGGTCCTCTCTTCGTGCAGCGGACAAAACAGCCGACTACAGAGACTGGTTACCAGCTGCATTGATACTTCAGGAGAAGATTACTGCGCTGCATGCCAATGGCCGCGAACCGACAGCAGCTGCGTAACTGCCGGAAACTGCACGGCAAGTACCGAAATCTGGCGCGAAAATGGGAACTATATCGCCATCCGTGACAAGAAAATGTGCAACTGTTCCAAGCCCGGGTTTATACACGGGCTCGTCATTCCCCGGGCACTTATCGGCGGGATCGAGTCTTTGAACCGCCCGAACGGAATCTGGGAATTCGCCTGGAAAACTGCCATTGACAAAGGAATACACCCAGAAGACGTTGCACTTGCCATTAATCCGAATGCAGACAGAAGTGAAAATCAGATGCACATTCATATTGCCAGACTGCTCCCTGGAGCAAGAGCCGGTTTTCAGAAGGGATACAACTCCCGAGTGGATAGACTGGATCAGGTATGGCGTGCTTCAAGGGAGAATGCCGCCAAAGCAGGGCTTGGTGATTACGGTGTTCTTGTCACTCAAGGACTCGACAGCGGATATGACGTAACAGTATCGGAACAAAATCCGGAACATAGATACACCATATACCGTTGCAACGACTGATGTTGATGGATCCTAACAGGCTGTACATCGAGCGAATTATCTGTTAGGATTTTGAAAATAAGTTTTATCTACAAAGGAGATTATACGGATGAATGGGGCTTGCTCGCTGATTTCGGCATTTCATGAACTTAACAGGTCAAAGGATAGGACAGTTTCACACTTTACACCTTCATTGATCGGGATGTTCGGGTCTACTGTAATATTCGATTCATTCCTGTCAGAAGTCGACTCTGCAGTTACAACCCGGAAGGTGCCCGATTCTATAAGAAAACGCGCATCGAATCTGATTTCCACTTTCATCCCGCAGGTTGCTGAATATAACGGAATAAAGAATCCTTCAGAACTTCCCGTCACGGCAGAGGATTTGAGATTGATCTCTGCAGAGACTCTTGCAAACCGACGAAAAGGTGTTGCAATAATCCTTTCTGCTCTTATCAGCATTCTTGATGAGGCGGCCCGACTTCAACCGTAACTATATATATTCTCCGATCATCCCGGATATAAATGTCAACAGCGCAAGATCCGCGGAGCTGAAATCCGGGCCTGAACTTTCACGGTCTGGACCTTTCCGGGCAGTCTGGACGACGCCCTTAAGTTGATCCCCCATCATTACGGGCACACTCATTATTTTCTGTATAGGTATTCTCTTCACCTTGTCAGATAGAAAGTGTTCGAACATATACAAATGCGGCGTTGAGGCAAAGCTGTTATCCAGCACCCCTTTTTTTTCTACAGCAGTCCTGGATACAAGACAACGATGGGCATTCAACGGGATACTCCCAACACTTTTCAGCGATTTTGGCCAGACGAAAACAAGTACTTCACGACTCGTATCATAAGAGAATAATGCAACCTCATCATCCTTTACCGAGAGAGCTTCTGCAATCAAGGTTACAATCACCTCATATTTCTGTATAGGAGATGAGACGGCAGCAATCGACTTTTCAAATGTCTCTCTAAACTTTTCAGAATTCATACTAACCTCCGTGTTGGCAAAGACAAGTCAAAACAAGGATACCATATGAAAACCATTATCCTAACTCTTGTTACCGCATTTTTACTACTTGGTTCCCTCCCCTCTGAATCTACGGCAGATGGTCTTCCGGTATCAAAATATCTCGAAGATCCAGAACATAAAAATGAAATAGTCGGATTCTACCTTAATGCGCTATTTTCCGGGATAACCCTTGCCAATGAGCATGCTAATCCTCGCATATTCTGTATGACTCAAGAGAATACTGAGTCGCCTTATGAAATGATTGACAAGCGCATTGCACAACTTAAGCAAGAAAAGCGTCTTAATGATAATTCAACTGCAGATGAAATAATCATGGATATCCTTATCAAGAGATACCCATGCAAATAACAGCGTCAAGGGTGGAAAACACTTTCAATTTTTAAGACCATCTCATTGGATGTAAAAGGTTTTCTTATATATCCATTTGAACCGGACTCTGATGCAAGAACAGCAAGTTCATCCTCCGGCTTTGACGACATGAGAAGAATCGGTATCTCCATGGTGGACTCGTCCGCTTTCAGGATTCTTGCTTTTTTGTCCCCGTCAAGCACGGGCATCATTACATCAAGTATTATGATGTCCGGCCTTGCACTGCTGTAGATAATGGCATCCGCTGCGTCTGCACTGGGTGCCGTAAACACCTCATACCCGCTACAGCCAAGCGCTTCAAGAGCCTTCTCAAGAACAATCCCACTGTCATCAACAATAAGCACTCTCTTCTTTATCATCTGCCTCTCCATAATTGGAATATTTAGAATTGACTTTTCTGATCAAGACCAAGCGCCTTGGTCTGCTTATCTTTTTGCACGACCAAACCTTGCACATATTACGCAATAATTATTCCAATTTTCAGTTACGACTGATGGAAGTATTACATCAATAGACGGCGCTCATCAATAAGAAAACAAGGTTCTATAACATTCTGCATGATCCGAAAGAGGCCAGTACTGAAATTACCTCTCATTTTTACGCCTCCATACCAAATACATCGACACCAGCAACTGCTTTATGAACTCATATTTTGCGGAAATGCGACGCATTGCATAATTGCAAACCGGCTGACTTCATTAATTCCTCATATTTTTGGATAGTTATCCCCTATCAACAAGCCCGTTTCGCAATAATGCAAATATTGGAAAAGAGCGCCAAAACACCCAAAAAGTGGTCATACCGACAATCAGCTTATATTATTTCGCTTTACTCACCTACGTGCAGAAATACAAAAAAGTCCTCGCCGCTGGCGGGGACTTTTTTATTATGTGACCTCTTGTGAAGTGCCTGCAAGATGTTGCCAAGCCGGAAAAGCAGAATCAGTCCAATTTGTCGATTCCTAACATATCCTCTCTCTCCTCGCTCAATTGCCCGGGCAGGCAGTTGCCTCGACCGCCGAGTATGGTTTAGCATATACCATTGCCTCACTGAAGGGTGATTTGTCAGTACCGCTTAGCGACCTAACCCGATAGCGGTATTGTTTCCCGGGATCGATAGCAATACAGTCGGTAAAGGTCAACGTGGTTGCACCTTCAATGGTCTTGCGCGGCACCCAGTTTCCGTCTTTTACCTGACGCTCGATTTCATAACCGGTCGGTGCACCGCAGGCAATAGGTGTGCAGTCAATGGGCGTCCAGTCAAGCCTTATCCTGAAGCCGCCATCCAGAGCGGTGGCAACCAGATTCTGTTTAGGCATGGCCGATGTCGTAGCGGACTTCTCGGTGCTGGGCACGGAATCCCCGCCGGTACTGTTCCATGATTTCAGCCGATAATAATAGAGGGTGTTTTCCTTGAGTCTGGGGCTGAATACATTGTCGGCATAGGTGACAATGGCATTTGAGAGCGTGCTGCAACCAGGCGCAGTTGTTGGATAAGGTTCAACTCCGCAATACAGCTGCTGATAGGCAGCTGCCTTGTTATCAATTTCAATCCAGCCGCCGGGCACACCTTCACTGCGTTCGATCTTGTAGTTAGTAGCGCCAGGAACAACAGGCCAGGAGAGATTGATCTGATCCGAGGAGATGACTGCCAGGGTGAGCGCAGGGGTAGCAGTCGGGGTAGTGGTGGCTGAAAATTCGCCGCTGACAACCGAATTCCCGGCATTTGACAGGGCGGTGATCCGGTAAAAATACTGTACGCCGGCAGTAACAGTTGTATCGGAGTAGCTTTGCGGAATCCTGGGAGCACTGGCGACAAGCGTGCCCCAGGTGCCGGCTGCCCCGGTTTTTCGCTCGATCAGGTAACCGCTGATGCCGGTGGTAGGCGCAGGCCCCCAGGAAAGGTCTATCTTCGAGGTAGTAATACCGCTGAAGGTAATCGAAGTCACTGGATCGGGTATTGTCGACTGCCAGACAATGGGGCTGGCAGTGGAATCCGATGTCACCGGAGGTCCGGCTGTCCCGTTTGCCGTTATATAATAGCAGTAAATGGTCCCGTGGAGGAGGTTGGAATGGGGATAGTTATAGTTTGCCAAGTCTCTGGCCAGGGCTATCGGGGCGCTCCAGGTGCCGTCACTGCAGGACGAGGTTGAGCTCGTTTTCCAGTAAAGCTTGTAACCGGAATCGCCGTTAACATTGGTCCAACTTGGGGTCAGTTGGCTCGTAGTCCCCGTTGGAACGGTCACAATCGGCGCCGGCGGGGTGATCGTAATCCAGAGCGGAGAGCTCCAGGCGGTATAGTCGGTATCGTTATACTTGTTCCTGACACGGAACCGGTAGGTATAGCCGGCAACCAGCCCGGCATTTGCCGTAAGATTGGCGACCCTGGTACTGCCGTCAGTCGGCTGGGCCTGGGTAAATGTCACGCAGGTGGTACTTACGGTACGGGCTGTAGGGTCCTGGTGATTACTCGATTCACACCGTTCAACCTCATAAAGCAGAGAGGTATCAGCTTTCGTCCAGGAAACTTCCACTGTATTGGCATTCAGAGTCGGCCGGCGGAAATTATGACCGGCTTCCGGCGTCCAGTAGGAAGGACTGATGTTGGCGGAGTTTGACGGCGCGGTGAACTGGAAGTTGCTGATTGTGGCGCTTTCGCTCGTCCCGGCCGTATGGGGCAGTCTTCCCAGCTGGTAGATCCAGAAGAAAGAAGGAGTGAACGTGTCGCCGGCCGCCAGGTTCAGCTGTCTGCCCAGAGTCCATGACAGTGTTGCCGGAGAGGTATAGAGCTTCAGACTGCTGCCGGTCCTAGCGAATCTCATTTTTCCGGAAAGGTCGCTGGTCGGAATGATCTGGAAGTCGTTCGTACTTGCGATCGGATCGTTGATTTGCACCCAATACGCTTCAATCGCCTGCGCAGCGCTGCTCGGATCGTAAATTATATACGAGTCGCTGCTGGCGAGCTGGTACGGGAATGGCGGATTCACGGTGATGCTGTTGGCGGTATTGCCGGCAATCGTCCGGAACTGGCCGATATTGGGGCCGCTCGACATATAGAGATAGAAGCCGGCCCACTGGTTGGTGACCCAATCCTTGGGCGGCAGGATTGTGCCTATGTTGGCAATGGCACTGTTGTCCGATGAGTCGACCAGCACGCTGTTGGTGTTATTTTTCCCATCATTGGTATTGCCGTTGATGGCGGCGTTGCCCGCGATCACATTGATACGGTATTGATCCCCGGAGATCCGGTAGGAGTTGCCGGCACCGATCGGGGATGCGAAACCGGTCCCTTCAACCGTGACGCTGGTGGCATCATTGCTGACGATTCTCATGGACTTGCCGGCATTTAGCCCGCTATCCATGTAGAGAAGGTAATTCACCCAGATATTGGTGACCCAGTTCGTCGTGCCGGTTGAATCAACAAGCTTGGTATTGCTGTTACCGCTGGCAGCGGCTGTTCCCGACACACCTGATGGATCGTAGGGGAAGGCATTGTCGAGGGTGATGCTGTTTGCCGTATTGGCGGTGATCTTCCGGACAAGTTGGTTGTTGGGGCCCGAGAGGATCTGGATGTAGAAGTCTTTAAACTGATCGGTGGACCAGTTCTTCCAGGCGGTGGTGGAGTTGGGCATGGTCCTGTTATCAGTCAGGGTCTTCGTGGCTGAGTTATATGCTATTGTCCGTCCCTGTTCTGTTTTGGGCAGTCTGCCGCGATACAGGTAACTCTGATAGCTCTTGCCGGTCGGCGACTGGAAATCGAACCGTGCCGAGGCGTAGGAACTGGTCAGGTACTTATAGCCAAGAGATGCGTCATCCGCCAGAAGAGAAGGGGTGCTGTAGTCGAACTTCAGATCGAAGTCTCCGGTAAGCGGCGAGAGATTTTTCAGGTTCAGCAGTTCGTAGTTGTAATTATTGGCGTAACCCGGGGAGGTTTCAGAGAAAACCGCCGAGCCGTCGCTTAAGGCAATTTTTGCTTTCCCATTATAGGCCGACCCGGGGGCAACAGTCGTTGAGACCTTGCCGCTGCCGCTTGTAGCGGTAGCCTGAATGATCATATAGCTGTCGGCCGGACTGATATTAGAGATAAAGCTTGGCAAAACGGTGATGGTCTTGGTAGGGACATCAACAGCGGTTATTGTCTGTGACTGGCCAATGTTGCTGCCAAACGTCATCATCAGAAGGTATCCCTGTGACCAGTCGGTCAGCCAGGCATTGGCATTATCCACAAGCTTATTTTTGGTGTAACCGGTACTCCCGGCTGCCGTGCCGGAATACGCGTTCATCTGGGCTATCGGCGCAACCGTATAGCTGTCGCCGGCGGCAATGGCGCTAGTAAACGCCGGCGACACAATAATCGATATGGCGTTATTACTGGTATCGGTGGTGGTACCGGTAATCCTGCGAACTTTATTAATATTGCTGCCCGAGGTCATAATCAGATAGTAATTGGTGAAATCGACCCCCGGCCACCAGCCATCCGTATCGACAAGGACGCTGGCGCTGGAGCCGGTGGCAGCTTTGCTCATGAACCTGCCGACTTTGGCGACCGGGGCAATCAGGTAGGTGTCCCCTGAAGCCGGTGCATTGGGGAACGCGTTGGTTGTAATGACGGTAGCAGTGTTGCTGGTGATCTTGCGGGCATGGCCCTTGTTGGCGCCAGAGGTCATCAGCAGATAGTTATTATTCCAGGCGCCTGAGGTCAAGCCCGTAGTCGTCAGCTGCGTAGTCGTCAGCGTGCCTGCTGTTGCGGCGCCGAAGAAGGAGGCGATCTGGTAGGTGTCCCCTGCGACGATCTGGGTCGGGAAATTATCGCCCCAGTTTGAATACAGGGTCTGTGACCAACTGCCAATCAGTGTCTTTTCCACTCCGACATTGTTGGGATTGACGCTGCTGATGATCTTGATCTTGGAGCCTTGCCACTCACGGACGCTGTTCCAGTTTTTGCCTTCATCAAGAAGGCTGTTGGCTGGATTATTGGTATCGACACCGGCGCCGGTCGCATTCCCTGCTGTGACAGCATGGAGGATCACGTAGCCGTCGCCGGCATTAATGGTCTCGGTCGTGAAGGCCGGGCTGACGAAGATGGAGGAAGGCGTGCCGCCGGCAACCGTTCTGGTATAGGTATTGCCACCGGAGGTGATCACCACCGACTGTCCCATCCAGACATCACCGTTATTCCAGTTTTTTGATGCGTCTTCAATGACGGTGTAGTTGGATTCAAATTCAGTTGAAGAGAGCGAAATAGACGGTTCGAGCGGCGGAAGCTTCTTGCATTTCGGCGTGCTGTAGGCAGGCGCCGGTGCATTGGGTGCGGTACTGTAGGCTTTTATCTGGTAGCAGAAATCGCCCGTACCCGAAAGTCCGCTATCGGTCTTGGTGACAACATTTTTTGCCTGACCGGTTACAAATGGTGTCAATGAACCGACGTCAGGGCCTTTGGTTATGTCATAGCTGGTTTCCCCCGACTGTTGGTCCCAATCAAGGATCAGCGATGTAGTGCTGCCGGATGAGACTGTCAGGGCCGGCGGGGTAATATTTGTCCAGGCATGCCGCGCGGTACTGACAACGGATGTATTGACCGGCACCGTTGTCCTGGCGGTGATTCTGTAGCGATAATCAGACCCTCCGGTCAGCCCGGTTATGGTGGTTGATGTCCCTGTTGCCGTCGTTTTAACAGCCCAGGCATTATAATTGGCATCAGTAGTGCCATCGCAACTGGCCGGATTACTATCGCTGTTTTTGCAATCCGATTGCTCGATGCTATATTCTGTTGCCCCCGTCGAAGCAGTCCAGACCAGATCGATCTGCGTTGTGGAACCCGGAGTTGCGGCTGCGCTGCTCAGGGTCGGCTGGGAAAGAAGAGTATATGCGGAGACAGCGTCTCTCCATAAAGATGTTCCGGATCCATTATAGGCCTGAACACGGAAAGAATAGCTCTTGTTTGCGGCAAGATTGTTATCTGTGCTGCAGGTCGTGGTATTGCCACAGTCCTTAGTGTAAGAACTGCCGCCAAAAGGGGTGATTTCCAGTGTGTATCCGGATGCTCCGGTGACAGTGTTCCAGCTCAGCGTCATCTGACTGGTTGTGATGCCGCTGGGGGTACCTGTGCCCCACGACGGAATAGCCAGAACCGGAACCCCGGTCTTTTCAGGTGAAATCCAGGCCGAGGAACCATTGGAATTGACCGCTTTGACCCGGAAATAGTAGGTCGTTCCTGGCGTCAGATTGGTGACATTGCATGAAAGGGCGGTGGGAGTACTCGGACATGCCGATGTAGTTTCATCAGAATATGAACCGGACGCCGTTCGGTATTGCAGAACGTATGTGATTGGCGTGGATCCTGTGGCGGAGGTATAGGCCCAGGTCAGGGTCATCGAATTGTTAGTAATGCTGCTGGGAGTCGACGCGTCCCAGGTCGGCACGGCCAAGTTCCCTGTGGCATTCGTCGGACTGCTCCAGTCTGAAGACAGGGGGTTGCTGTTGGTGGCTTTAACGCGGAAGTAGAATACACGGCCTGGTGGTGTTGGCGCGGCCGGCGGGACCGTCGGCAGGGTGACCCGGCAATTAAGATTGGTATTGACCGGGCAGCCGGAGGATACCCAGGTGCCCCCTGCTCCGTCCTTGTATTCAAGTGTATAGCTGGCTGCCCCGGTGACACTGCTCCAGGCCAGATACATCGATTTGTTGCTGATGTCGATCGGTGCATTCAGGATCGGCGCATCCGGCTTGGTCACGGCGCTCTGCTCGTTACTTGCCAGGGAGTAGCCAACGGCGCTGTTGGTGCTGACCCGGTAGGCATAACTGGTGCCGGGGGTAAGTTCCATATCGACATGAGAATTCTGATCGGTTGTCAAGGTGATCAGCTCGGTCCATAACCCTGTCCCGATTTTGCGCTCAACCTTGTAGCCGGTATTACCAGGGACCTGATTCCAGTCCAGGGAGATCTGGTCAGAGTAGTTCACCGTCAAAGGAGCCAGGGTCGGTTTCGGGAGTCTGGTGGTGACACAGATTTCCGTTTTTCGAGAATTCAGACCGCCGGCAATGGCTTCGATTGTATAGCAGTAGTTTTCACCGGGATTGGGAATGGTAGTGTCCGTGAAGGTAACCTTGCCTGCAGCGGGTGAAGCTACCTCCTCCCAAGGACTCAGCGGATAGGATGGCCCCGAGGTGCGGTATATTTTGAATGAAGTATCAGAGAAACTGACGGTGGGGGGAGTCGTATACCCCGAGCCACCGCTCGTTACCGTTATGACAGTTATCGCGCCGCCTGTTACCGCGGCAGTGGCTGTTGCACCGGTGCCGCCGCCACCGGTCAGGATGACAGCCGGAGCCGTGGTGTATCCGGAACCGCCGTTTGTGACTGCAATGGCAGTTACTGCACCAGCCGCTACCGTAGCCGTGGCAGTGCCGGTACCGTTGTGGGGCACCTGCTGCCAGGCCAGATCAACCTTGCTGTAATCCGCCTGGGCAGTCGCCGTAAAAGGACCGGGAACGAGCAGATAGGGGTTTGTCTGCTTCAGGACAACATAATCCTTGTTGTCTGCGGCATTGGTGGTAAAGCCGGCGATGAACGCTTCACCCCGGTAGTTGGCGGTGATCGCTGTTGCTTCGTCCCTTTTGTTGGCAGTCCCTGCGTAGGTCATTGCCCCGAGGAAGGTGCCTTCATGGTTATAGATCAGGGAGAGGATATCGGAACTGGCATCGAAGGCCGGGTTGGTGTCCGGGCCGCTGCGGCTGTTGCCGGTCAGATAGATGTAGCCGGACGAATCCATGGTCATCGCGGTCAGGTAATCGTATTGGCCGGGGCGGTCAAAGTTTCGATCCCAAACCTTTAATTTCTCGTCTGACGACACCAGGGTGCCGTCGGCAGGGTTGTATTTGATCAGGTGAAAATCGCTATCGGTGGCGCTTACATACGCGGTGCCCGCAACCACCACTCCGCCGTCAATCGGATCAACTTTCACGGCAGCGGCATCGGCGTCAAATCCCGGATTATTAAACTGGCTTCCCCAGATTCTCCGGTTGCCGGACGGCACTTCGGCGCCATCATATTTGACAGTATAGAAAACCGTATTCCCCGCGCTGTTCGTGGCATAACCGGTCACATATGCGTTTCCTGCCTTATCAACATCGATTGATAACGCCAGGTCATTGCGATTGCCGCCAAATTTTTCACCGCTGACATTATAGGTGTCCGACCAGATGAGAGTACCGGTGGCGCCATTGTATTTGGCCGTGAACCAGTCATAACTGCCGGTGGGGTCCACCGTCGTGTCAAAACTGTAGCCGGTAACGAAAATATCGCCGGCCGCGTCAAAGGCAACGCCGCTGGGTATGTCGTGACGGCCGCTGTCATAGACGATCGGTGCCCAGGGCAGGCTGCCGTCATTATTGTATTTTATGATAAAGATATCGTCATTGCCCGAAGCGTTGCTACCGTGACCGATGACAACGCTGTTGTTGCTGCCATCCTTTATCATCGCGATGGCAGTGGCCATGTCTATTCCTTGCAGGGTGCCATACTGGTGATCCCACAGAAGGCCGGGCACAGCGTTCGGATCATTCAAACCGGCAGTCGCGACTTTTCTGGTGTAGAGATCGTCGCTCTTGTCCCCTCCACCGGCAAGATACGCCGTGCCGGTAACCAGCAGATTGCCCGAACTGTCCAGAGCCAGACCGGCAGCCATGTCGGTGCCGCCGTCACCGCTGTCGTAACGCGACTTCCATATTATCGAGTTGTTGGCGCGGTCGAGCTTGAAGGTCATGTAGTCGTAGGAAAGGGAGTTCACCACCCCCTCTTCAGTCAGGTCGCTGTAGCCGGTCACCACGGGGTGATTGTCGGAATCAGTAGTGATAGCCGTGGCAACGTCATCCTTGTTTTCCGCTCCGTTGTAGAGATAGGTCCAGGATGGATCGGCGTAACTTACCACCTTGGTCAGGGCGTGGGCTTCGTTGCTGTAGTAGGAATCACCCCCGGTATTGTTGGCCTTGACCCGGTAGAAATAGTAGTTGTTGGCCAGAAGCCCTGTGCTGTCGGTATAGGTGGTAGCAGGAATGCCGGGGATGGTGGTGACGTCGTTGGGAGGAGCCGGAGAAGTTTTGTCCGGAGTTATCGGACCCCATGTCCCGGAGTCTCCCCGCTTTCTTTCAATAACGAATTTCTCTTCATTGATAGAGTTGTCGTACCAGCTGAGAGTTATGGATGTGTCGGAGACGGCTGTGGCTGTCAGCATTGTAGGAGCGTTGAGTGCTCCGAAGTCATACTTGATCACCGCAAAATCATAACCGTTGGCAATACTGTCCGACCAGCCGGCAACGATAACATTTCCCGGATGCGCGCCACCAACTGGCTCCAGGGCGATACCTACCGGCCGATCGTTTTTGTTGCCTGCGCCGTTCCAGCTCTTTTCCCAGAGCAGCGTTCCATTGTCCTTCCTGTATTTGGCCGTCAGGTAATCCTCATTGCCTGAAACAGTGCTGTAGCCGGTTACAAATACGCCGCCATCAGCTGCATCAGCCACGACAATACCGACCGGAATATCCGTCGATCCGTTGCCGGCATCCAGGGTCGACTTCCACAATTCGATACCGGCGCTGCTGTAGCGGACGGTAAAGAAATCCTGATTTCCTGCCAGGGTGGTAGTATAACCGGTGACGTACACATCTCCGGAACCGTCAACCCATAACCCCTTCGGCTCGTCAGCGCCGTTGCCGTCGTAGGAGTTTTCCCATAGCGGGGTGTCGCTGCCCGGATTGTACTTTACCGTATAGATATCGGTGTTGTTTGCCGTGTTAGTGACAAATCCGGTCACAATAACATTTCCGGAAGAGTCCATTTTTACCGCAATCCCGCGGTCATCACGGCTTCCTGCCGACGAATGGCGCCACTGCCTGACAAGCGATTTATCAAAACCGTATTTACGGGTCAGGATGTCGAAATCCGTGCCATTGGATGAGTAACCGGTCACCGCAATGCCGTCCGGACCGGCAGCAATTGCCAATATGCGGTTGATGTGGTTAATGTTTCCGGGAGTATCGGAGTCGTCATACAACTCTACCCAGGTCGGAGTTGCTCCACCGGCCGGGTACTTGACGATCAGGAAATCGTCCTGATGGGTCCCATTGAAAGCGTAGCCGGCGACATATATATCCCCGGAACCGTCCACGGCGATAGCTGTTGCCGTATCGTTACCACCGGCGGCATCATAGGTGTGCTGCCAGATGACCTCCCCCTCATTTTTCCCGCCGCAGCCAACCTGATTCGCGTTACCGCAGTATTTGATCGTGTGAATGTCATAATTGCTGCCGTTCCAGACATTGCCGGTAACGATAATATTGTCAGACGCATCGACCGTCACGGCAGTGGCGACGTCATCACCGCTCGTACCGTAGGAAACCGGCGGCCAGGCAAGACCGGTGCCGTCAGCCTTGAATTTTGCAAGCTGATAATCGTTGTTGGAACCGGTATTCATATAACCGGCAACAATGACATTGCCTGCCGAGTCGACGGTCATCGCCTTGGCATATTGCAGACCGGTTCTGGCATCGACGACCGGAAAAGGCGACACAAGGTCCCCCCCCTTGGTAACAGCAGACACTGCCGGCATGGAGACAAGCATCATGCCTGCCAGCGCAACCAGACAAGGCAAGAGATGAAACCGTCGTTTAAAAGGGTGCACAACTCTCTGCCAATTCATATTTCTATTACCATCTCGGCTCATGCAAATGCCTCCGCAAGTATGCAACAGTGATCTCTTCTCAGCCTTGACAAGTGGTTCAGGTCTCGCGCTTACCATGTTGTCACGTTGTTCCAGCGGTTTCCATTCGGCCATTGCGACGGAACGCTGTCCTTGTTGTACACCGGGCTGTACCTGCCGACATGGCAGGCGGTGGTCGCTTCCGGAGAGCCCTGATTACCCAGGTTGCTGGCAATAGGGTAGCCCCGATGCTGATTGTCCCAGTAATGTCCATCCCCACCTACTACCTGATGTTGTTTGTCAGTAGCCCATGGTACCCCGGTGGAAGGCCTGCCGCCTCGGCGCTTGTAGTTTAGGCAATCGGTCTTGAGTAGCCGCGGCAGGCCGGAGTTGTGCGCCTGATGGCACTTGGAGCAGGTAAAGGAGTGCTCGCTGTTGGCACCCCACCCCTTGACCGACTCGTGAACGCGGTCGCTGGTCCGGAAGCTGCTGTAGTTTCTGATGACTCCGTCAGTCAGTGTCGATTTGCCGTGGCAGTTCAGGCAGAGACCGGCAAACTTGTCATCCTGTTCCGAAATCCGCGTTGCCCCACTCAAGGTGTTACGGTCAAGAGTATACTTGCTGGTCGGCTGAGTCGGATATGGATGATTTTGAGACTGGTCGGTTGTGATAAACCGTCCCCACGACCTTGGTCTGCCATTTCCATCGGTGGATATGTGATCCCCGGAAGGATCATCAGGCGGCGCGTCCTCCTTATATGGCGAGGTCATCCAGGTGCCTTTAAGGAGCGGCACGGCATAAGCCTGATCACTCAGGGTCGTGCTGACGCCATGCGGGTCATGGCAGGCGCTGCAGAGACCGTTCACGATCGCCGAGTAGGGAACGATCTTGTAGGTGTCGCCGGCAACCACGTCGGCATTGAATGCTTCAACCGTCAGGGTGTTGCTACTGTTGCCGGTTATCTTGCGAAGCAGGCCACTGTTGCTGCCGCTCCCCATCAGGACATAGAGGTTTTTCCATTTATCCGTAGTCCAACCGGTTGCAGCGCCATCAATAAGGGCTGTGATGGTAGAACCGCTGCTGGCGCTCCCCTCATACTTGGCCAGGCTGGCGAGCGATGTGCCGGGCATGGACGCTTTCAGGTGGCCGCCAAGAATAGTCTGCATGGCTGCTCGTTCTGAGAAGCGAGCGGTGGAAGCCTTGACTTCCGATGGTTGCGTCGGGTTCATGAACCTTGGCGTGTCCTTGTACCCCATGATCGGCGCCGATGCGCCAAAAGTGGAGTTATACCCCCAAGGTGTCTTGCCGTTCGGAACAACCGTGCCTGCGGTGGCACTATTGTGGCAGTCAAAACACTGTCCGGCGCCGGTGCCGTAAGGGTTGACGCCGGAGCTGTTTGCAGACGCCTTGTAATCTGATGCGTATCCCCCCATATCCTTCTTGGTCTCTTTCAGGTTTGCGCCATTGTTGCTGCCGTTGAAGGTGATATAGCTGGAGGTTGTGCCCACGGCCTTTGATCCGTGTGAGTTGTGGCAGTCGAAGCACTGTATGTTTCTGTTGTTTACCCCGCCACGGGTATCCGTGATGACGCCGTCAAGGCCGGTGGTCGCATTCCAGCCGCCGCCATTGGCTACGGCGTTGCCGTGAGCCGAGAGCGCCTTGGTGATATTTTTCTGCGCAGCATTGGGCGTGGAGACATATTTGCCCCACGTGGCGGTGCCAAGCTGCAGATAACGTGAGGCAACGCTCTGGAGGTCCCAGGCGTACTGGCGCGGTGTCTTGAAGTCACCGAACGGACTGGTATCGTTATTCTGATCGCTATGGCAAGAGAGGCAGTGGTTGGAGATCTTACTGACCTCGGTCCTCTGCGGTTCTCCATCGCTGG
>JBGQLM010000048.1:0-26550 GCA_041500085.1 Geobacteraceae bacterium | reverse complement strand
GGGATAGCCGGGGTCGATGAAATCCGGGCCGACCTTGAATGGGGCTACCTTCAGACCGCGTCTTTTCAGGCACTCCATGAGACCGATGGTTACTGTCGTCTTGCCTGAACCGCTGACCGGTGCTGCGATGATGATCGATTTCATGCTTTCTCCGCCTCATTTTGGCAGTTGGATAGTGCCTAAATGAGCCATTGGGACAATTTCGTCGCAATTCTTGACGAAATGAAGCGTTAAGCAGCGGATATTGTCTGAGCGTTGTAGGGGCGAGCCTTGTGATCGCCCGTTTTTGGGCAGACACAAGATCTGCCCCTACGAACTGCCAACTCAGCCGTTCAGAAGCGAAACAGTCCTCTTGCCGTCTTCATAGTAGTCGATGATATTCAGACAGGCATATCTCTGCTCGATGTTGAACAGTGACGACAGGGGAGCGCCGATTGCGTCGAGAAGGATTGTCCTGTTCATCCCGCCATGCCCGACAACCAGCACCTCTTCCCCCCGATGCTGTTCGACTATCTCCCTCACTGCAGGAAGAGCCCTCCCGGCAAGATCGAGCAGATTCTCCCCTTGGGGGACACGATAGTTCACCAGGTCGGCAAGACGTGCGTTCCACCCTTCCGGATATTTTTCAATGATCTCCGCCCAGGTCATCCCTTCCCAGATACCTATGTTCAGTTCGCGCAGCTCCCTTTTAAGAATCGGCTCTATTTTGAACTGTTCGCTGATGATTCCGGCTCCGGTCACGCAGCGGGAAAGATCGCTCGAGTAGCATGCCGTGATTTTGAAGCCGGACAGCCGTTGCCGAAGTTCGAAATACTGGGAGATGCCGCGTTCTGAAAGGGCGACATCCGCATGGCCGTTGTAGCGGGGGGTGCCGGCGCCTTCCACCTCGCCGTGACGGACCAGATAGATTCTTGTTTTTCCAGTCATAACAGTCCCTGAAGTTTATTTCCGAAGGCAATGATTGCCAGAAGTGCCAGGATCTCCGCGAGCTCCGATGTGCAGCCGATAATATCGCCGGTAACTCCGCCAAGCCGGCGATGGAAGTAGCTTCTTGACAGCCAGGCGAAGAGGGCAACTATGAGACAGCAGGCCGCGCCAATAGGCCCCAGAAGAGCGAAAGCAGCAGTCAGGACGGTGGCTGTTGCCAGCAGAACCTCTTTCCACCCCGCACTGGAGATGAAACCTGCGCCAAGCCCGTCGGACCTGGCCATGCGGGAGCCGACCGTCATAAGTACCTGCGAAAACCGGGCAACTGCCGGGAACAGGACGATTGTCCCGAACTTCATCCCGGCCGGAAGGTGCAGCAGAGCCTGGTACTTGAGGAGCAGTCCGAGGAAAAGGGCAACAGCCCCTATCGCGCCGGTCCCCGAATCCTTCATGACGGCAAGGAAACGCTCCTGTCCGCCCCTTGCTCCGAAACCATCGAACACGTCAGCCAGGCCGTCAAGGTGCAGGGCGCCGGTAGCGAGCGCAAGAATCGCCACCAGCAGCAGCGCTACGATCTGTTCCGGGAAGATGAGCAGAAAACAGTAGTGACACCCCGCAAGCATGAAACCCAATACGAGACCGACCAGAGGGAACCAGCGCATGGATCTCCCCATGTCGCCGTCCTGATAATTCAACCGGAACGGCAGGGGGATGATCGTCAGAAACTGGAATGCTGTAAAAAACAGGCGCATGGTTCTCCATGGAGCAGTTCAGTCCCGCCTGCATTCGTGCTCCGGAACTGTTTCTTCAATTCTAGGCTCATTTCGCTACAGCAGATAAACTCGCTGCGCTCAGACAGTATCTGCTGCTTAACGCTTCATTTCGCCAAGAATTGAAACGAAACAGCTCCAAGGCACTCATTCCGACAGGACTGAACTGCTGCCCCATTTTCTGTCAAGTATTCTGCTCCGAAACCCCGGCTTCTTCAAAGCTTGCCATTTCGCAGAGCACCTTTGCGCCGGCCTCTATCAGGGTCATGGCAAGCGCGGCGCCGGTTCCTTCGCCCAGGCGGAGCTGCAGGTCGAGAATAGGCTCGGCATTCAGCCGCTCGAGCATAAAGGTATGGCCGATCTCAACCGACTGGTGGGCGGCGAAAATATACTCTTTCACGCTCGGGTGAAGCTCGCTGGCGATCAGGGCGCCGGCTGTGGAGATGAAACCGTCGACAACAACCGGAATTCCTGCCGCTGCGGCGCCCAGAACCAGTCCGGCAATGCCTGCGATCTCGAATCCACCGACTTTGGTCAGCACGTCAAGCGGGTCTGCCGGGTCCGGACGATTTACGGCAAGTCCCTGCTCGATAGCCCGGATCTTCCTTTCAAGCGCTTCATCATTTATCCCCGTTCCCCGATGAGTCAGCTCACGTACGGAAATACCCGAGAAAACTGCAATGATGGCTGAAGAAGGCGTGGTGTTCCCGATACCCATGTCACCTGTGCCCAAAAGGGCCACCCCTTCGTACTTTGCGTCAAGCGCAAGGGTTATGCCTGCCTCAAGGGCCGCTACAGCTTCGGCACGGGTCATGGCAGGCCCCTTTGCAAGGTTTTTCGTCCCTCGAGCGACCTTCCGGTCGATCAGTCCCGGAACTGCCCCGAAATCAAAATCGACTCCCATATCGACAACGCGCACTTCGGCTCCGGCGTGACGCGCCAGGACATTCACCCCTGCTCCGCCGTTCAGGAAGTTGAAGACCATCTGCGGGGTCACCTCTTTGGGAAATGCAGAGATCCCCTCTTCGACAACACCGTGGTCCCCGGCGAAAGTATAGATGACTTTTTTCGAAAGATCGGGCTTCAGGCTGCCACTGATGGCGGCAACCCGGCGGCCGAACTCCTCTATCCTTCCGAGCGAACCGAGCGGCTTTGTCTTGTTGTCGAGCTTTGCCTGTGCAGTTGCCAGCAGGGCCTGATCGACCGGTTTGATACTGGCAAGGGTTGTTTCAAGAAGGTTCATCGTGGTCTCCTTTGATCAGGCACGAGGAACGAGGTACGAGGATAAATTTGCTTTTCTCGATCCTTTTTCCTCGGTCCTCGATCCTTTCTTTCAGCCTTTGATTTTCAGTGGCAGGCCGGAAAATGCCACATATACCTCATCCGCAGCAGTTGCCAGGATTTCGTTTGCTTCGCCGGACAGGTCGCAAAATGCCCGGCCAAGAGAATTGTCCGGGATAATTCCCATCCCGACTTCGTTCGATACGAGAAACAGAGGTGTCTTGAGTGAGGGGAAGAACGATGCAGTCCGCCTGACTTCTTCCAGAACAGTCGCTTTATCCTCGTATTTAAACAGAAGATTGGTCAGCCAGAGTGTAACGCAGTCCACGAGGATCGCCTTGAACCAGCCGTCATGCCCTGCAATCACTCCAGCCAGATCATACTGTTCTTCGATGGTCTGCCATGAAGTTCCGCGCCTTTCCTGATGACGGGCGATCCTCTCAGTCATCTCCCTGTCGCCGTATGCTGCAGTGGCAATATAGAGCAGAGGCTCGCCCCGCTTGATGGCAAGATCCTCTGCAAGCCTGCTCTTGCCGCTTCGCGCCCCGCCGGTTATTAATGTTATCTGAGACATAAAAAACCCCGCCTCCTTTAATAAGAAGACGGGGTCACGAAAATAATAATGATGCCCGGCGCCTCTCCTGCGGAGGAACTGTGAAGCTTTCAACCAGGCAGGTTTCCTGACTTACGGTTCACTTTACTAGCCGCGCCTTCCCGGCAAAACCAGTGGCGTAGTTGCGGCGTTCATCACCGTTTACAGTTGCGGGACAGTGGAGGAGTTGCACCCCCTTCCCTTTTAACCTGACAGCTTTAACTGTCAGGCACCTGATCGATAACTATTCGATTGTGCTGAAATTACTAACAGAGGAGGGGGGCAAAGTCAAACAGATTTCTCTCGGCAGGATCGAAGTCAGCAAAAACGAAAAGGGGTGTCTGTCAGGCAGACACCCCTCTAAAACAGAGCTGTTCAACAGTCCGGAGTTAGAACTTACCCCTTATCAGTTCGGCCCTCAGCATGACTAGCGCCATTCCCTTTGTGCCGGTTTCCTGGAGTTCGGGGATAACCGTCGGGATGGCGAGTTTTACATTGCCGTCTTCTATTGCAACAAGAGATCGGGACTGCTTTACCACGCTGTAGGTGACGCCGGCAAGAACACCGGTGGCAGCTCCGACAGCGAGATAATCAAGATGGTCTGAAGGCTTATGGGTAAATGCGAGGAGTGCGCCACCCACCAGGGTGCCGGCCAGTCCACCATAAAGGGAGTTTTCGAACAGGTCTCTGAAAACATTGTCGGCAGCTACGCAGGGTACAGCCAAGCTCGTCAGCAGGCATGTGGAGAGCAGGATTATGATGGAGCGTTTTAACGTGTTCATTTATTTCTCCTTGTCCTCTTATGCTGAACGAGAAGACTGCAAATTAAGCGCCAACTTCCCGACAAATATATTTCCATATCCATAACCGCTTGATGTCAGGCCGTATTTTTAATGAGGCAATTTATTTTAGAGATTCACTCTTGCTGTTTTATTCACGTCATTTGCAGGAGAGGATGTTTTTTGCAGCAGCTCAAAACCCCAGGTATTCGTTCAGGCGCTTCAGCTCGACCATGAGCAGCTCGAAGCCGGCGAAAGTGAGCGACTGCGGGCCGTCGGACAGCGCTTTCTCGGGTTCCGGATGGACCTCGACCAGTACGCCGTGGGCTCCGGAGACAAGGGCTGCCTTGGACATGGGAGAGACAAGGCTCCGTTTTCCGGTCGCGTGGGAAGGGTCGACCATAACCGGAAGATGTGAAATTTCCTTGATTAGCGGTACGATTGAGAGATCCAGGGTGTTGCGAGTGGCAGTCTCAAATGTGCGGATGCCACGTTCGCAAAGGATGACATGAGGGTTTCCTTCCGCAAGTATGTACTCTGCAGCGGCAAGGAACTCTTCCAGGGTGGCGCTCATCCCGCGCTTGAGGAGGACCGGTTTCTTTATCCTCCCGACTTCGCGGAGCAGATCGAAGTTCTGCATGTTCCTCGCGCCTATCTGGAGCAGGTCCGCAGATTCGGCCACAAGGCTCACAGTATCAGGGCTCATTACTTCAGTCACTATGGGAAGCCCGGTCTCTTCGCGCGCCTTCACCAGAAGCTTGAGTCCTTCCTCACGAAGCCCCTGAAAAGTATGAGGCCCGGTTCGAGGTTTGAAGGCCCCGCCGCGGAGCATGTCTGCTCCGGCTTTTTTTACCGCCCAAGCAGTCTTGAGTATCTGAGATTCACTCTCCACAGCGCAGGGGCCCGCGACTACAACCGGCCTTTTCCCCTCGCCTATTTCGACCCCGCCGATCTTCACGATAGTGTTTTTCGGATGAAAATCACGCGATACAAGTTTGTAGGGTTTTGAAACATGAATGACCTGGCTTACCCCCGGCAGGTCGCGAATGGTTGTATCATCCACATACCCCTTGTTGCCGAGAACGCCGATTGCGGTCCGCTCGCTTCCCGGGATCGGAGCGGCAGTCAGCCCCATGGCTTCGATTGCTTTGGTAACCGCTTCGATCTGTTTGCTGCCGGCTTTGTGGTGCATGACTATGAGCATGGTAGTTCCTCTGCCAATAATATTTTCTCAACAATAGCAGGCAACTCCGTTATCGTCAATCTTCGCACCGGTTAAGGTTTGCTTTTTTGCTTCAATCAAGTAAAATGCCTGCCAAAGGAGCTTGCTATGCGCCTAAGGGAAGAACAGATCCAGCGGCTGGGAGAGAAAATACTCAACGATCTTGTCGCTGCCGAAGAGGTTGTGTTCAAGGGGGAGAGGGGTGCTGCCCTTGCTGCGATAAAAAGCGCCATAAGTGCGGACCTTCAGGCTGAGGAGTCCCTTGAACGCGATGCCGAGCGCATCCTTCAGGAGAACCTTGCCGCTCTCGGGCGCGGAGCAATAGAGATAGACCGGCATAAGATGCTGCGAATGATTAAAGAGAGGCTTGCAAAAGAGCGCAAGATCGTCCTGTAACCGACGAGTTCCGTTTAAATAGTTGGGGTTGATGCAGCTCGAATGGAAGCAATTCCAACTATGACAGACAGATAACTAGAATCAGACCGGAGCAATCAATGCAGATATCAGAAGACCGCATCTCCCATATTGCACACAAAGTGATCGACAAGCTCTGGAGGAGTGATCTGGTCGATTTTCCTGACGAGCCGAGATCGCTGCAGAGAGTAAAGGCTTCGATAGCAGACTTTTTTACCTCTTCCGAGGAGATAGACCAGGCTGTACGGCTCAAACTCGCTTCCTATTCTCAGGCGAAAGTGCCGGGGAGCCGCGACTGGGAGATCCTTTACCGAAAGTTCTACGAGGAAGAGGCTGCGAAAAGGAGATGAGCATGTCCCGGTCTCTCAGCAAAAAACTCCACTTTGCAGCACTTCCGTTGTTGCTGCTTCTCGTGACCCTTTCCGGCTGCGCCACCGGAAATGTAAGGACATCCCAGGCATTCTCGATCGCACAGAACCAGAAGATGGTCCCCATCCTCCCCTTTTCAAATACCCTCGTTCCGGAAAGCTTCTCAACTGCTGTGTTCAACGATTACGTCGACAATATGAACGACTCCAGGGATAAGACCGGTTTTTCCCTGTTCGCCATAATAAAGGATGACCTCAAGAGTGCAGAGAAAGTACTTTCTCCGGCACATATCTATGCCAGCGGGGAGATCTGGAGCTATATCGAGGATGGCGGCTGCTGTTCCACCGAACTCAGGGTTAAATCGAGGCTTCGCATTTACCGGGTCAATTCGAGAGAGCTCCTCTGGGAAGCTGAAATCCCGATGGAGAGCTTTTTCGAGCACGATTCGTCCACTCTTGCCGCAGAGCGGGAAAAGCTCGGTAAACGTCTCTCCTCCTCCATGTCACAGATGACAATAAAAGCTCTACAGGGTGCAAAGCGGATAAGCATTGAGGAGTGACAGTTCTCACATGCAAACCCCCTCGAACATCATCGAAGTTGCAGTCCCCCTTCATCTGGAGCAGACTTTCACTTATTCGCTCCCCCCAGGTTCACCAAGTCCTGCCATCACCGGTCTCCGCGTTCTGGTCCCTTTCGGGAGACGAACGATAACCGGCTATATCCTCGGTGCTGCACCAAATGCAGACGGCCTCAAGGTAAAAGAGGTCCTGGAGGTCCTTGACTCCGAGCCGCTCTTCACAGGTTCAGACCTGGAATTTTACCGCTGGATCGCCTCCTACTATATGCACCCTCTGGGAGAGGTTATCAAGACAGCTCTGCCGCCGGGCCTGACCATCATGGGCAGACGCAAGGCCGGGGTGGCTGACGATGGCTCTCCCGTTTCTGAAGAGCTGCTTTCACGTGGGACACGCTGCCGCGAAGAACGTCACTTTATTGCATCTGCGGAAGAGGCTCCCCAGGCCCTGAAAGGAAGAACTCTGGAGCTCTTCAGCTTCATCCGGAGCAGCCAGGGAGTATCGGCCTCCTCGATAAGAGCCCGTTTCGGGGAATCGAATCCGCAACTGAAGCGCCTCAAGGATCTTGGTTTGATACGGGAGGAGACCAGGGAGGTTTACCGGGATCCGTTCTCCAATCAACCTGTTCGAAGCGATACTCCCCTTGTGCTGAACTCCTCGCAAAAAATCGCCATGGAAGCCCTCGAAGAAGGGATCGACTCGAAAGAATTCAGCCCGTTCCTGCTGCACGGGGTTACCGGTAGCGGCAAGACAGAGGTTTACCTCCAGGCGATCTCATATGCTCTGGACCAGGGGAGAGACGCCCTGGTGCTCGTTCCGGAGATCGGCCTTACGCCGCAACTGGTCGAGCGGTTCCGGAGACGCTTTTCATGCGGTATCGCCGTACTGCACAGCGGCCTCTCAAGTGGAGAAAGATATGATGAATGGCGTCGTATCAGACGGGGCGAGGCAAGGATAGTCATCGGAGCCAGGTCCGCGATTTTCGCTCCGGTAGCAAATCTGGGGATACTGGTCGTTGATGAAGAGCATGAGGCAACTTACAAGCAGAGTGACGGGCTGCGTTACAACGCCCGCGATCTTTCGCTCGTGCTGGGGAAGCAGCGTGGCGCGGTTGTCCTGCTAGGTTCCGCGACACCTCTTGTCACTACGTTTCATGCAGCCAAAACCGGCAGGATTGCCGAACTCTCACTCGGTTTCAGGGTAAATGACCGGCCGATGCCTGATACGCTTCTGATAGATCAGAGAGGGCGCAAAGGAGTAGCGATCTCTCAGGAACTGACCGAAGCTCTTCGGGACAACCTTGCCATGGGAGGGCAGACCATCCTTCTTCTTAATCGAAGAGGTTTTGCGACCTGGCTCGAATGTCGCGACTGCGGGCATACTCTCCGCTGTCCGAACTGCAGCGTTACACTCACCTATCACCAGAACAGGAAACGCCATATCTGTCATTACTGTGACCATTCGATTCCCGCACCTTCATTATGCCCGGAGTGCAACGGCGGCGAGATAGGTCTTTTCGGGCAGGGGACAGAACGTCTGGAGGAAGAGATTTCAGCCTTGTTTCCTGAAGCACGTATCTCACGCATGGACAGGGACACGACAAGCGGCAGGGGGGGGCACTCGCGGATCCTGAAGAAGTTTGAAAACGGTGAGACTGATATACTCATCGGAACCCAGATGATTGCCAAAGGGCATGACTTCCCCGGGGTCACACTGGTCGGGGTGGTTTCTGCGGACACGGCCCTGAATCTTCCGGATTTCAGGGGAGCTGAACGGGGGTTTCAGCTCGTCAGTCAGGTGATGGGTCGTGCAGGGCGTGGTGATCAGCCCGGGAAGGTGCTGGTCCAGACTCTCAACCCCGAGCACTTTGCCCTGATAACGGCGGCTAGCCACGATTATGAGGCGTTCTACAAAGAGGAGCTTGCCGAGAGAAAGGATGCCGGATACCCGCCGTTTTCGCATCTTGCCGCACTCCACTTCTCGGGCAACTCTTTACCAATGGTTGAAAAAGGGGCTAAAGCCGTGGCCGATCATTTACGGGAGATGAGGCAAAAGCGGGGATGGCATCTGGAGATTCTCGGCCCGGCTTCTGCTCCGCTAGGGATGATACGCGGACGATACCGCTGGCAGATCCTGCTCAAATCGACCAGGAGAGCCGAGTTGCACAGGCTTCTGCAGCAGTTCAGGGGAGTGCATTTACCCCATTCGACGGTGAGGATGGCTATCGACATAGACCCGTTGGAACTGCTTTGACAAAATAGTTCATAACAGCTATTGACGCGGTCAAGTCTTACCAATATACTCCTCAAAAATCATCGAATTTGCTGGCTCGTCATAATCATTCCACTCATTGAAAACCATGCAGCATGAACAGAAAAGGGGGATCTAATCATGCAGAATGTCAACACCTTGGGGAAGAACGGGCACACACCTCTGATGGATGCGGCCAAAGAGGGTGATCTGGAGACGGTTACAAATCTGCTCCGTCAGGGGGCAGAGGTAAACTTCAAGAGCAACAAGGGAAAAACACCGCTTCATTATGCAGCGGCATACGGTCATGTAGAGGTTGTAAAACAGCTGATTTCCGACGGTGCAGAGATAGATGCCCGTGACCGCGACTGGCATACCCCACTTATGCTGGCAGCCATCTACGGCTGCAACCATACTGTCCAGGCGCTTATCGTCAACGGCGCCGATGCCAATGCAAAAACCCTTACCGGCAATACCCCGCTTGTTTATGCCGAGAACAACAGTCACCCCCTTGCAGCAGCTCTCCTGAAAAAAGCCCAAAGGCCGAAGGACAGGGCCGCCTGATCCGGAGCTTCAATATCATCTCCAGGGGGAGAAGGCCAGCCCTCTTCCCCTGGTCTGTTTTCAAATCTGGAGTCTTTATGAACCGTCTGCCCGCATTTGTCATCGGCCTGATCTTATCCTCCCTGATCATTTTTTCAGCTCCTTCATTATCCGGCGCCGCCGGCGAACCGCCCCGTTCCTGCTCCGTCAAAGAGGTGTTGAAGGGAGGAATCTATGTCTACCTGCGCTGCCAGGAGAAGGATAAGGAAATCTGGCTGGCGACAGTGGCAATGGAGTTTAAGGTAGACCAGGTGGTCTCCTTTGTAGATGCCCCGCCCATGACCGATTTCTACTCAAAATTTCTCAATCGCACCTTTCCTGAAGTGATTCTTACGGATATACTCCCGCCGGAAGCGAAGAAAAAATAGGGCGGAGAGGTAATTCTTTGACTTTCCTTCCGCTGTTCCGCTAATCTCCACAAATGCATGAAACTCTTGCCGCTTACGGCTACCCGGCCCTTTTTGCCCTGAGTTCTCTTGCTTCTACACTGCTTCCGCTCGGTTCCGAATGGCTTCTCATCGCAATGCTGATCCAGCGCCACGACCCTCTGGCAACAGTCACGGTGGCAACAATCGGCAACTATCTCGGTGCCTGTACAAGTTACTTTACAGGGATATACGGCGGGGATTTCCTCATTAAGAAAGTCCTCCGGATCGGGGATGCAGAAAGGAGTCGCGCCGTGCGCTTTTTTGGAAAATACGGGAGCTGGTCGCTCCTGTTATCCTGGCTCCCCTTCATTGGCGATCCCCTCTGCCTTGCCGGCGGAGTTCTAAATGTCCCGTTCTGCAGATTTTCAATCCTTGTCGCATCCGGCAAGGCCATACGATATGCCGCTGTAGCATGGCTCACCCTGAAAGGAGTTCAGAGCGCCGCTGCGCCCTGAAAAGGCTTGACATATGACTTCAAGAGCTTCAATTACACTGCCTAACGGTCTGAGAGTGGTTTCAGTCGATATGCCCCACCTTCACTCCGCTGAACTGGCGCTCTATCTGAAGGTGGGAGGGCGCAACGATCCTCCCGGCAAAGGCGGGCTGGCACATTTTCTGGAGCATATGCTCTTCAGGGGGACAGCCGATTATCCTACATCGACGGAGATAGAGACCGCATTCGAAGCCATTGGCGGCAGCATTAATGCCTCAACCGATGAAGAGTGCACCTGTTTTTTTTCCCGTATTCATCCGGCACATATTCCGAAAGGGGTAGAAATACTGTCATCCATGATTCTCAGGCCCCTGCTTTCCGACCTGCAGATCGAGAAGAAGATAATTGCCGAAGAGGCTCTTGACGACCTGAGCGAGAAAGGGGAGGAGATTAACCCGCACAACCTTGCGAGCCGTCTCCTCTGGCCTGACCATCAGCTCGGTGAACCGACGATCGGCACTCTTGAGTCCATAGCTTCATTCACGCTTGACGATCTACGGCAGCATCTTACCCAATATTACCTCCCCGGAAACGCAATCCTTGTCGTGGCAGGGAGTGCCGATCAGGAGGAGCTGTTCAGCACAGCAGGGTCATTTTTCGGGTCATGGCAGGGTGGTGCAACCCCTCCATCGACTTCACCGGTTGTAAGGCAGCAGAGCCCGATATCGGTTTTTGTAGCGGATTCGGACAGCCAGTCCCATCTGCAGATTTCTTTCCGGAGTGTGGCACGGTATGACCCGCGCATTATGTCCCTCAGGATCCTGCGCCGGATCCTTTGCGGAGGCGGCAGTTCCAGATTGCATCTCACCCTCAGGGAGCGCCTCGGCATTGTATACTCAGTGGATGCGAACATCGCGGCGTATGAGGAGTGCGGCTATTTTTCTATCGAACTTTCTACAGGCGCGGAAAACCTTGCGACAGCAGTACGCGAAGTCTTTGCCGAGATACTTAGGCTGGCCAGTGTTTCCGTAGAATCGTCAGAGCTTGATCGCATCAGGCAGAGTTATTTCTATGAACTTGATTTCAGCCGTGATTCCTGCTACGAAATGCAGATTCGTTATGGATGGGGAGAGCTCATGGGGGTGGTGCGGGAGATCGAGGAAGATGCGGCAGATGCCGGCAAGGTGACGCCGGAAAGTCTCCTGGAGGTAGCCCGCGATCTGTTCGACCCCAAAAACGTCAACCTTGTCGTAGTCGGTTCCTGGCAGGAAAAGAATCGGACTGCTGTCCTGAGTGAACTCGAAAGATATTCCAGTGTCTGGTTACATCAGAACGTAAGGGGTTGTTGACATCCCGGAATTGACTGTTACAATATAGGTAGAAATAGAAAATAAACTTGCGAGAGCATTTGCTCTCATTATGCCCTGGCTGACCGCCCTCCTGGTCGCTGGGGCGTTTTTTTGCATTTCCATAAAAGTGTGCCAAATCTTGCACAATCATTTTGTTTCAGCTATATTCAACTCCTATGCAACCGATAACAACAATAACTGAAAAGTGCCGCAAGTGTTATTCCTGTGTGAGAAGCTGCCCTGTCAAGGCGATAAAGGTCGAGAAGAGCTATTCCGAGATCATTTTCGAGCGCTGTATCGGCTGCGGCAACTGTTTGGCAAATTGTCCCCAGAAAGCAAAAGTCATTACCGACAAGGTCGGGTTGACCGAAAAACTGCTGGACGGCTCTCAAAAAGTCGTCGCTGTGCTCGGCTGCTCTTTCCCCGCCTATTTCCACTTTCTCAGGCCTGAACAGCTTGTGTCGGCGCTCAAAAGGCTCGGTTTTTCAGAGGTTCACGAAGGCTCTGCCGGTGCGGAAATGATCGGTTATTCCTATGCCAGCGCTATTGAAAACTCCTCCTCAACCCTTATATCTTCACACTGTCCGGCAGTTGTCGACCTTATCGAGCGGCACTATCCCGAGCTTATCGAACGGCTGATCAAGGTCGTATCTCCGATGATCGCCATAGGTAGATTCCTGAAGATGGTTCATGGCTCAGATTTGAAGGTGATCTACATCAGTTCGTGTGTTGCCGGCAAATTCGAGACTCAGGCGCAGGGCCCGGAAGCTATCGATCTTGTCCTCACCTACAAGGAGCTTGACACGATTTTCAAGAGCAGGGGCATAAGCGCTTCATCTCTTGATGAAACCCCTTTCGACGGAGTAGAGCCGCATCTGGGGCGACTCTTCCCGATAAGCAGCGGGACGTTCAAGGCATTTTCCATAATGACCGACCCTCTTGATACCGAGATCATTGCAGCTGAAGGCGAGGTGAACGTCATGGGTCTCATCAGTGATCTGGCGGCAGGAAGGATAACCCCCAGGATTGCCGACCTGCGTTTCTGCTATGACGGCTGTATCGGGGGCCCCGGTAAGAACCGTGAGCTGACCGGTCTTTACAAGCGGAATCTGGTGATCTCCCACTTCAAAAAAGGGGCTGCATACAACACTGCTTCCGAGTACAGGGAGTGTGCGGTGCACCCGGAACTTGAGCGGAGTTTTACGAATCGCTATGTTGGCCTCCCGGTCCCTAAACCGGAAGATGTAAAGAAAATCCTCAGCTCTACCGGCAAATTTACCCGTAAAGATGAGCTGAACTGCAGAGCCTGCGGTTATTCTAGCTGCCGTGAATATGCAGTGGCTGTTTTTCAGGGGCTTGCAGATCTCGAGATGTGTCTTCCGCACAATATGCAGCTGATGGAAAAAGAGCGCGGCCAGCTGATCCAGAAGTACGAGCTGGCCCGGCGTGAGCTTGCCATGGAGTACGGTGACCAGTTCATAGTAGGGACCGATCGCAAGACACTGGAGGTTCTTGATCTGATAAAGCAGGTAGGCCCTACACCGACAACGGTTCTGATTCGAGGTGAATCGGGTACCGGGAAAGAGCTTACAGCCCGTGCCATTCATCGATACAGCAAGCGTAATGACAAGCCTCTGGTTACTCTCAACTGTACGACCCTTACGGACTCCCTGCTTGAGAGCGAACTTTTCGGCCACAGAAAAGGTTCGTTCACCGGCGCGATCTCGGAAAAGAAAGGTATTTTCGAGGCGGCTGACACCGGGACGATATTTTTGGATGAAATCGGCGATATTACCCCGAAGCTTCAGGCAGAGCTGCTGAGGGTGCTGGACAGCGGCGAGGTGCGTCCAGTCGGGAGCACTTCCAGCAAGAAGGTCGATATACGACTTATCGCTGCAACAAACAAGGACCTTGAATCAGGCGTCAAGGATGGCTGGTTCAGGGAGGATCTCTACTACAGGCTCAATGTATTCGCCATCACCATGCCACCGTTGCGAAGCCGTATAGCATCAGTGCCACTTTTGGCACACCATTTTCTGGAAAAGGCACAGAAGAAGCTCAATAAAAACATCATGGCGATCGACGACCGTGCGATACAGGCTATGCTCAAGTACCACTGGCCCGGTAACATACGTGAGATGCAGAATGTTATCGAGAGGGCGGCAGTGCTGACCACCAACAATCTGATCAAGCTCGAAAACCTGCCTGCTGTATTCGCCAGGATATCCGAAGAGCGGCCGGACGAGCCGATTCAGCACGGTTCCTTCAGGAACGAGTACGCTCCGCAGGTTATGAAAATCGAGAAGAGCCTGCTTGAAAAGTATCTGGCAGAAGCAAAAGGAAACATAACCAAGGCAGCAGCGCTCGCCAATATTCCCCGCAGGACTTTCTACCGGATACTTGACCGGCACGGGCTTAAAGGCCGCAGACCCTCATCCTGACGTTCACAGGCTGGCAGTTTTCAGCCATGCTGTGCCAAGTTCGGCACAGCCTCATTGCCCGCCTGAAATATGCTGTCTCCTCCATGTATTTATAATATAATAATAACAGTAGGTTATAAGTTTATGTCGATTTTTGTCAGGTTTGGCACACTACTGGCAAAGTACTGTATTCAACAAAAACAAACAGTAACAAGACTTTTTCAGAGGGGAATAATCATGGGTAAAATGAGGGAAAATCCCAGATACAACGTAGTTTCTATGAGGATCAGCGATGACGAGCGGATTGAACTGGAAAATCTGATGTCCGTTACCGACAAAAGCGTTTCAGGTATTATGCGCGAGGCAATGCAGCTGTTCAAGGCAAGGCTGGATTCTCTTCATATGGAAGGAAGCGCGGCGTAATTCAACATATAAGCAGAGCCGCCAAGAGCGGCTCTGCCCCGGTTATTTGACCTTCCATTCGGTCCCTGCAGGCCCGTCCAGCAGTTCGATGCCCAATTCGAGCAGATGGGTTCTGATTTCATCGCTTCGCTTGAAATCCTTTGTTTTTCGGGCTGTAGTCCGCTCTGCAACCAGTTTTTCTATCTCTTCGACCTCTATCTTGAGTTCCGAGCTTTTTCGGCCCTTCATTCGTGCCAGATAGTCAGCCGGGGCTGTATTCAAAACTCCCAGCACCTCTGCAATCGTCGATATTTCATATTTGATCTGCCTGAACAGTGCAGTCAGGGGGAGGCTTTCGGCGTTTCTGTCTGCCAGAACCCTGTTCAGTGAGCGGACGAGATCGAAGATATGTGCAATGGCAAGGGCGGTATTGAAATCATCGTCCATTGCTTCGCAGAAGCGGGCGTGAAGCCTGGAGAGCTTCTCTGTCAACTCCTCAACAGCCTCATTACCCCCCGGAGAGCTTCCTGCAGGAGCAGTATCAGCGCTTTTTGCCAGAATTTCCTCCATTCCCGCAAGTGCGCTGTATATCCTGTCCAGGCCACTTTCTGCATCAGCAAGGTTCTGGTCAGAAAAATCAATGGGAGAGCGATAGTGGGCAGAGAGAAGGAAGAAACGGAGGACTTCGCTATCGTAGCGCTCAAGGATGTCCCGGATAGTAAAAAAGTTGCCGAGAGATTTGCTCATCTTCTCGGAGTTGATGTTCACGAAGCCGTTATGCATCCAGTAACGGACAAATGGTTTTCCGCTGGCAGCCTCTGACTGGGCGATCTCGTTTTCGTGATGAGGGAAGACAAGATCCTTACCTCCGCCATGGATGTCGAAAGTATCGCCCAGGAGTTTCATGCTCATGGCAGAGCACTCGATATGCCAGCCGGGACGTCCTTTGCCCCAGGGTGAACTCCAGTAGGGCTCCCCCGGTTTTGCCTCTTTCCAGAGCGCAAAATCCATCGGGTGACGCTTGCGTTCGTCAATATCGACTCTGGCGCCGGCCTGCATCTCTTCGAGATTCCGCTTGGAGAGCTTCAGATAACTGTCGTATTTCTCGACCGAGAAATAGACATCTCCGTCCGCCGGGTATGCGGCGCCGAGTTCTACCAGCTTTTCAACCAGGGCGATTATTTCGTCGACATATTCGGTGGCTTTCGGTTGATGCGTCGGAAGGGCAAGGTTCAGCCTGGCCATATCTTCGTCAAAGGCTTTTATGTAGCGCTCGGAGATGACATTGAACGGGACTCCGTCCCTGTTGGCGCGGTTGATGATCTTGTCGTCGATGTCGGTATAGTTGCGGACATACGTTACATCATATCCGGCATGGCGAAGGTAGCGGAAGACGACATCGAAGGCGACATTGGCCCTGGCATGGCCGATATGGCAGTTGTCGTATACGGTCACACCGCAGACATACATGCTTACCTTGCCGGGTTGAAGGGGGATGAAATCTTCTTTTGCGGAGGTCAGGGTGTTATAGATTCTTAGCGGCATTGTGCCCCTCTTGGTTGAGATAAAAGGTCCAAAGAATCTAGCACAATGAAGAAATGTTGTGAAGGGTTTATGCCGTTTTAATGGATTTGCTTACATATCCCATACTCATTTCATTTCAGCAAGATGCCTCTTTTCATCAAGTGCTCTTGAGGTTTCAAGGAGAAGGTTCATTGTGTCCATATTAATATTGGTTTGGTTAGTTGTTTGACCATGAAATATACGAAAAATTCCCTTTTCCCAACTAACAAGCTCGAAGAAGGCGTCTTGTCCTTTCAGTTTACCCAGGCCAACGTTTACAATCTTGCCATTTTTCAGAAAGATCTCGCCCCGCTGATTTTCCTTTGAAAGAGATACTCTGGCTGTTTTCAATCCCATATTAAGTAACTGGATGATATCAGTCAGCCCCATATCTTCCAGATTACCGGCGATTCCTTTCAATTCGGTATCTTGCGGGAATAATCTGATTTCTTTTACATCTTTTTGCAACAAAGAGCCGATCTTTACCTTGAGGAGATCAATATCGATCGGTTTTTGAATAAAATCCAATAAAGGGTCGTCAATGTTTTCCGGTTTTTCATTTTCCTGAAGTAAAGCGAGCACCGGGAACTCATCGCCGGGGCTGCTCCGTCTGATGACACTGTATAAATCCTCACAGTTGTCTCCGCTGGGAGTGCCTGTATCGACAATAACCAGGTGAGGGACTTTCTTTTCGATATGTTTGACAGCATCATCTACATCCGAAGCAATATAAAAATTGAATTCGCTGCTGTTAAGATTAAGTTTTATAAAAGCTGATAATACTTCGTCACAATTCAGAAGAAGTATCTGTTGTTTAATTGTTCTAAGAGAATTTTCCTGCTGCAAAACAGCAAAAAAAATCTCTGCGACCTCCGGATCGAACTGACTTCCTGCCTTTTTCATGATCTCTCGAGTTGCGTCCTCATTTGACAGGGCAATCCGGTAGGGTCTGTCCGTTGTCATGGCAACATATGAATCGGCAACTGCAATAATTCTGCTCCCCAGTGGTATGTACCGTCCACTCAGACCTTCAGGGTAGCCGTTGCCGTCGTAATGCTCATGATGGTGAATTATGATCGACTCGACATCCCAAGGAAAGTTCACCTGCTTAAGGAGTTGAACAGTATTGACGGGATGGCATTTTATCAAATTAAGATCGTCTGTTTCCAGGTGTCTGCATTCGTTGAGTATGTCTTGCTGTACGCCAACCTTGCCGATGTCCTTGAGCAGTGCGGCCAGATGAATGGCATCGATCAGTTTTTCATCAAGATTCATTTTCTTCGCGATTTCCCATGACAAATCAGCCACCATTTGATCATTGTTGAAGAAATAGTTGTCTTTTACCCCGAACAGCTGCAACAGCCTATGGGTAAAGGAGAAGAAGAATTCCTTGAACCTGGCAGATTCGGCGATTGCGAAATTTTCAGTTCTGATATGGTTCTGGATAAACTGAACAAACTCATTAAGGTTTACAGAACACGCGGGCACAGATTCAGTTGAGCTTATGTTACCCTTGGCACACGAGGGAAGAAGGAAGGTGCTGACTCCGGGCTTGATATTCTCGACAAGCTCCTTGAACTCTTTACCATCCATTCCTTTAATTTCGGCAGAGGCCAGTACTACGTCAATGTCATTATTCTTAAGAATGTGAATTGCCTCAAGAGGCATGGAGGTAAAAAAAACGGTGCAATCCTTGGCTTCGAGCAGAGCCGTGATAAGGCTCAAGTCGGAACCGGACTGATTAAAAATGAGGATGCCCTTTTTCAGCATGAAATTAGCCTCGTGAAAAAGCAGTATGAGTACTATGGCCGATTGTCGGGTTCCTGAGCAAACCGGTAATGGTGTTTTTGAAAGATGAAAGCGCGTTTGACCCGGGTGAGGAGGGTGATTTCCTTCACCGGCTTCGTCATGAAATCGAAAAAACCCTTTTGGAAGGCATGCGATTCCTCCTCTTCATTGGCTACTGCACTGATAAGGATCACCGGGTTGAACATCATTTCAGGGACCCTCTGCAAGGCGCCTAAAAGACCGTAGCCATCGAGTTTGGGCATTAACATGTCGGTAATGATTACCTGCGGCTTTTCGGCGATTACAGACTTGAATGCCTCCATGCCGTCAGTCGCGGTGATTACCCGGTAGCCGTTTTTACTGAGGATAGTCGAGATCAGGTCAAGCGTGATCGGGTCGTCATCAACTACCAGCACGGTATCAATGCCTGTGGGTACGTATTCTCTTTTCAGATAGTACTTGCAGATAGCGCTGAAGATTTCGGTCCTGGTGGCAATGTAAGGTATAATCGTCAGGGAGTTGTTCGCTGCGATGTTATTTACCACCTTCGTATCGGTGGGGTCGGCCATGGCAAGGGCGAGCTTGGCCTGTTCCCGGCGGAGCGGAAAGAGAATGCGCTCTATGCATACCTCTGCCGGAATGATCTGGAGTACTTCCGGAGGATAAGAGTAACTCAGGAGGTTTGACACCGTCTTGAAGCCGTACTGAATTCCGAGGGCGGTTGCAAGCTCTTCGCCGGTGATGAGCTCCATATCCTCCAGTACGGTACCAAAACGCTGATTAAGAAGTTTTGACCGACAAAGCATCCGCTCAACTGTCTTTTCGGTAATTATGCCTTGCTCAACGAAAATTTCGCCCAGTCTTTTATTCGGCATAATATCTCCAGCGGTCGGAATGTCGGCTGTCTTGGTGAATATAATCTTATCAAGCACAGCTTACTTGTCAAACCTGACAGGATTTGCAACATGAACTCAGAGCAATATTTTCTCCCGTCTTGACCGTCCCACAACGCACGACAAGCAGCGCATGTTGCAGCGGGCGGTTACCGACAGTCGCAGGTAGTTTATCCGTTTCCCCAGGGCGTCGATCAACTGCTTGAATTCTCCCTGAACCAACGACCTTGAAACCAGAAAGCGACATTGACCAGTCCGATCATGACCGGAACTTCCACCAGAGGGCCGATCACCGCGGCAAAGGCAGCTCCCGAATTTAGCCCGAAAACCGCAACAGCAACTGCAATTGCCAGTTCAAAATTGTTGCTGGCGGCAGTAAAGGCAAGCGTTGTGGTCTTCGAGTAGTCCGCCCCAAGTCTTTTCCCCATCCAGAATGACGCCAGAAACATGATCACGAAGTAAATCAGAAGCGGAATGGCAATTCGCACGACATCCAGCGGGAGCTGAACGATCAGCTGTCCTTTGAGGCTGAACATCACAACGATCGTGAAGAGGAGAGCGATCAGGGTCAGCGGTCCGATCTTCGGCACGAATTCTCGGAGATAGCGTTCCTTGCCCATGACCTTGACGCCGGCCAGACGGGTCAGCGCCCCGGCGATACAGGGGATGCCGAGGTAGATGAACACGCTCTCGGCGATCTGCCGGATGCTGACATCCACCACCACCCCCTTCAGCCCAACCAGCGGCGGCAGCACGGTGATGAAGAACCAGGCGTAGACACTGTAGAAAAGCACCTGGAAGATGCTGTTGAAGGCCACCAGCCCCGCAGCGTACTCCGTGTTCCCTTTAGCCAGCTCGTTCCAGACGATGACCATGGCGATGCAGCGCGCCAGACCGATCATGATCAGCCCCACCATGTATTCAGGCTTGTCCGGAAGGAGCGCGGCGGCCAGTACGAACATCAGTACCGGCCCGATGATCCAGTTCTGCACCAGCGATATACCCAGTATTTTCTTGTTCCGGAAAACCTCCGGCATATCCTCATACTTCACCTTTGCGAAGGGGGGGTACATCATTACGATCAAGCCGATGGCGATAGGTATGTTGGTAGTTCCGACCTGAAAGGAATTGATGAATCCTTCGACACCTGGAACGAAAACTCCAAGACCGACTCCAAGCGCCATGGCAGCAAAGATCCAGAGGGTCAGCCAGCGATCGATAAAGGAGAGTTTGCGGGAAAGATGTTCAGTCATTCTCGTCCTCCTGAAAGGTATTCGGTCAGCTTTTCCGGATTGATCCGGGTAGCCTCGGTGCCGGCGGAAAATGCCTGAAAGTGGTCGCTTAGATAGTGATTGACCAGCCCTTCGGCCATCTGGGAGCGGCAGGAGTTATGGGTACAGAGGAAAAGGATGTTTTTTTTCATGGAAGGAATTATATCCGCTTTGGCGGATATAATAAATAAAAAAGAAGGGGCGACGCATGCGTCGTCCCATTGCGCGGGCCTGCTCTACGAATTCACATCCGCCTGCCGGGCAGTCAGCTTGAAGGTTCCCATCTCTTTCTGAAGAACCGATGTCTGCGCAGAGAGGCTTGAAACAGCGCTGTCCAGAAGTGTAGCTGCTTCAATGTTCTTATTGGTAGAATTTTCAATGCCGCTGACAGCTGTGGTGATGTTGGCAGTCGATGCCGTCTGGATATCGCAGGCTGTCTTGATGTGGCCGATCATCCCTGTGATCTGCTCGGTGGATTGGGCTATTGTGTTGCTGGTCCTTGCCTGCTCCCGAGTCGATGCCTGCACCTGTGCGGCAAGCGAGCGCATTCTGTCAACGGAAGAGACAATAAAATCGCTGACCTTGGCCTGCTCTTTCGTTGCCGTACCGATCTGCTGAACCATCCTGGAAACTTTTTCGACCGATTCGTTTATCAGGCTGCTCCCGGAAGTCTGCTCTTTTGCAGAACGAGCAATGGCATTTATCTGGTCAGTTGAACTCTTGACTCCGGTGACAATTTTCTGCAAAGCCTCTCCGGATTTTCTCGACAGCTGGGATCCCTCTTCGATGTTTTTTTCCGTTTCTGCGATCACTTCGACAGCGCGTTTGGTCTCCATCTGAACTCCCTGGATAAGAGCACCGATCTCTCTGGTCGAATTCTTCGTCCTGTCCGCCAGTTCCTTGATCTCGCCGGCCACTACGGCAAACCCCCTGCCGTGCTCCCCTGCCTGAGCGGCGATGATGGCCGCATTCAGGGCGAGCAGGTTGGTCTGTTCGTTGACATCGGTTATGACCTTTAGAATGGCGCCGATGTTGTCGGCTTTGCTTGACAGGGCTGCTATGACCTCGGAAGTGATCTGCGAAGAGCGGCGAATTTCATTCATGCCGGTAATTGCATCTGCAACAGCGCTCACACCGGACTCGGCATCCTGGAGCACGCTTCCGGAGATAGCAGCGGCTTCGCGGGAACTCTTTTCCACTTCACTGATCGACGCATTCATCTCATACACTGAGGAGGCCGCCATATTGGAAGATTCCATGAGGGCTGTTGTGCCCTGACTGATCTGCTTGATGGCCGCGGCAATCTGGGTAATTGATGAACTGACCTCTTCGACGGCCCCGAGAAGGGTGTCCATGTTCAGTGCCACCTCCTCGACGCTGGCTGCCATCTCCAGGGTGGATGAAGAGGTTTCCGATGCCGCGGAGGATAAGGTATCTACGCTTATCGACACTTGACTTGCGGAGGTATTGATCGATTGCACCGCAACTGACGCCTTGTTGATCCCCTCTGCCTGACTTGTCGTTGTCTCCAGGACTGTCTTCGCCGCAGTAAAAATACTGCCCGACACTACGACGAGGTTTTGAGCCGAACCGTTGATCCGGTTCACCATGAGCCGCAGGCTCTCCACCATCCGGTTGAGTGATTCGGAAAGCTCGCCGATTTCATCCCGTGACCGGACATCCAGAGTTTCGGCGAGATTGCCCTCTGCCACGGATTTTGCGAATTCCAGGCCCCTGTTGAGGGGGACAGTGACCGCGCGGGTTACGAAAAAAGCGGCTGCAAGGACGAACAGGAAAATAGCTGCACTGAGCGCTCCTGTGAGCAGGACCTTCTTTCTGATAACCGAGCCGGTCTGGGCTTCAAGGTCGGTGATCTCCAGCTTCAGGGTATCCACCATGGTTCCGATCTGCTCGATAAAACGGTCGTAGCGCATCTTCTGCACGTTGGTAGCCAGGTTTCTCGCCTGGGTCGTATCGCCCTTTTCAAGCGCCGGAATCAGTTCATTTTCCATTGTGGCGGAAAACTCTTCCCAGGTGGACTTGGCATCGTTAATGGCAAGTTTTTGGTCCTCGGAGGTAGTCAGCTTCACCAGCAGGCCAAACTTCTCGTTGGCATCCTTTGAAAGCTGCTCGATAATCCCTTTTATCTGTGAACGTTTGTCAGCATCGGGTTCACCGATCAGGCCCGCGCTTTCGGCACGGATCTGGTTAAGGTCCGATTTGAGGAGGGCAAACTGCTCCAGAGCATCCTTTGACTGCTTGATCGTCATATAGAGCCGGCCGCCTACCTTGACCTCAGTCACCGTATAGACAGATGCCAGGGTGGAGACGAGAAAACCGATAAAGACGATTACCGACAGCAGGGTCATTTTGGTTTTCATCTTCTGCATGGCGAAGATATGGCCAAAGAAAGCGAATCCGGAGAGCAGGCTGATCTTGAATTTCATTGTAACTCCTGAAAAAACCCGGGAGCACCCCGCTTTTCGACGGGATGCATCCCAGGTAGTACTTCAACAAATGAATTAAGAGAGTTGCCTATTTTTTTCTCACCGGCACGAAGTTCTTGGCGACAATGGCCTGTCCTTCAGGGGAGAGAACGAACGAGATAAATTCTTTTACGTCGCCCTTGGCCAACCCTTTGGTTACCAGGAGAAGCGGCCGCGAGATGAGATAAGCGCCGGACTGGACATTTTTCTCGGACGGCTCGTTGCCGGCAACCTTGATGGCTTTTACTTTTGCCTTATCCTCTTTTGAAAGCGAGGCAAGCAGCCCCAGGCTGACACCGCAGATGCCGTTTTCTTGCTTGGTCAACTCGACGATCTGGTCGCGGGGAAGATCGACCTCCTTGAACTTGCCATACGTAGCTCCGTCCATGACATGCTCCTGAAACATTTCAATGGTCGCTCTCTTGCCGGCGATGATCTCGGTGTTCGGCACGATGGGCGCATTCTTTCCCCCCACCTCTTTCCAGTTCGTGATCTTGCCGGTGAAAATGCCTTTAAGCTGCTCCTTTGACAGGTTTTTGACCGGATTGTTCTTGTGGACAAACACAGCAATAGCGTCATAGCCGATGGTTGTAGCGGAGAGCCCGGCTTTTTTCTCTTCTGCTTTCAGGGGCCTGGAAGCCCCGGCAAGCTCGGTCTTGCCTTCGATCAGCGCCTGTACGCCCTTGCCCGAACCGGGAATTTCAACTGCACCGAATTTCTTGCCGCTCTTTTTTTCAAAGGCGGCGACTGCGCCGCCTTCCTTCAGGACACCGGTGCCGATGGTTGAAGAGCCGATGTAAGCCAGATCAGCCAGAGCGACGTTGGGAAGGGTGATGATTGCAAAGAGAATTGCCAACAGACTTTTACGCATGAAGCCTCCTAGATGGGGAATATGGGCGATACAACTGTCGCCCGGTAAATTCAATCTCAGCGGGTGGAAATGGAAGCAAGTTCTACTCCAACTTGAATAAAGAAATAACTCCCCTTACCCCTGTCAGGAACATGTAATGCTCTTTTCCTTCAGGTAGGCAGCAAATGCATTGCGATCGGCTGTCACCTCAGGAAGGCTGCCGGCATGCTGCCTGAGAATCTGGAGGAACTCCTGACAGAAAATGCAGCTTTCACGGCTTAGCGTGTAGTACATCCAGACCCCCTGGCGGCGGGTGTCGACCCAGCAGCTGCGCTTCAGGTAAGCCAGGTGGCGAGACACCGTGGACTGCGGCAGGTTAAGGACAGCCATCAGGTCGCAGACGCAGAGTTCGCCCTCTGCCTGCAGCAGAAGAACCATGCGAAGTCGGATTGGATCGGAGAGTGCTTTGATTGTCAGGGCGAGATGATTCATTGCAAGTCATTTATACTGCAGCTGTTTGTCAGGGTCAAGCAATCTGAATTTATCCGCTTGAGCGGATATTCCTGTTGTCAAATCCGGAAAGGCGGATATAATCCGGTGCATAAAAATTCTTTGCAGGAGGTAATGAAATGAGATACATGTTTTCTTCTTTAATGGTCTGCATGCTGACAACGCCGGTTTTTGCCGGAGGAGGCAAAGAGATTACCCTGAAGAACAGGGGCGGCGATGTCCTGTTCAGCCACGCTGCCCATGTCGATGGCATGAAGCTTGCCTGCAACGACTGTCATGACAAGCTTTACACGAACAGCAAAAAACACAAAAAGGTCTCCATGAAGGAGATGAAAAACGGCAAATCCTGCGGATTTTGCCACAACGGCAAGCGGGCATTTTCAATAAAAAGCGATTGTGCCAGGTGTCACAAAAAACAGTGACAGGTGCCGGTTCACTGCCCGAATTTGTAAGATTTAAACAAAATTTTGTCACCAGAAGACATAAATTGGAAAGATTTACAAAATGGAAAGTGGAGGCAACAAGATGATGCGTTGCAGAAAAATCCTGATGCTGTTCGTTATTGCCGTTCTGGCCGGGTGTGCTGCCGCGACACCATACGGCCACGGCGATGTGGTGGTCGGCAAGAAAGCGGTCTTCCGGCATAAGGCCAGCCCCATGAAGAAGCTCGAGTGCACCGAGTGCCATGACAAGCTGTACAGCGATGTCAAACACCACGAAAAACGAGACATGGATCAGATCATATCGGGCGAATCGTGCGGCACCTGCCATGACGGCAAGCGGGCTTTCTCGGTAACCGGAAACTGCAACAGGTGTCACAGAAAGCATAACGATTCCTCTACCATACTATAAGGAGTTCTTTGATGACCGATAACCTCGTAACCATGCAGCAGGATCTGGAGCGGACGCTGAACAAGCCGGTAAAGGAGCGCCGCTGGGCCATGCTGCTCGATCTGCGCAAGTGCGTCGGCTGCCATGCCTGCACCATCGCCTGCATCTCTGAAAATAAACTCCCTCCGGCGATGAAGTACCGCCCGGTCCTTGAATATGAGCAGGGCACATATCCGAAAGTCTCCCGCACCTTCCTGCCGAAGCCCTGCATGCAGTGCGACAAGCCCCCCTGTGTGGATGCCTGCCCGGTCAAGGGTGAAGACGGCGCCACCTGGAAGGAGACCAAAGGGATCGGCGCGGGCATCGTGCCGGTCAACTACGACAAGTGCATCGGCTGCAAAAAGTGCATCCCGGCCTGCCCCTACGACTCCCGCACCATCGACAACGGCACCTTTCACACCGAAGGAACTCCGGCGCTCCAGAAGTACGAAACCGTCCCTTCATTCGAGTACGGCAAGCTCTGGCCGCGCACGGCGGATGTCCCCACCAAAGGGGTCGCCCGCAAGTGTCACTTCTGCATCCATCGCCTGGCCAACGGCATGCTGCCGCAGTGCATAACAACCTGCATCGGCCGGGCCGGCTATTTCGGCGACGAGAACGATCCGCAGAGCCTGATCGCCCAGGTCAAAAAGACCAACAATGTGCAGCTCCTCAGAGACGGCAAAGACAAGAACGGCAAGGATATCGGACCGCGGGTCTACTATGTTGCCAATGACAAGCTGGAGGTGCTCTATGTCTAAGAGTGACATGACTCGTCGGGATTTTCTCAAAAGATCGGCCCTGGCCGGTTGCGGCGCCCTGGTGGCGTCCCAGCTTGATTTCGCCCGTGGCCTGATTGCCAGGGTCGAGGCGGGTGAGCTGACCCAGTTCGAAGCGTACGAGCTGATGAAGGCCGAGAACACCCTTTACACAGTCTGCCTGAACTGCAACACCGGCTGCGGCATCAAGGTCAAGATCATGGACGGCGTGGCCGTCAAAGTGGACGGAAGTCCTTACAACCCTTTTACTCTCCATCCCCACCTTGATATGAAAGAGGACCTTCAGCGGGCCGCCAAGGTTGACGGCGGCATCTGTCCGAAGGGGCAGTCCGGCCACCAGGGCGCTTACGATCCCTACCGGATCACGAAAGTATTGAAACGGGCCGGCAAACGGGGCGAGAACAGGTGGCAGAGCGTTCCCTTTGACCAGGCCATTGGCGAAATCGTCAACGGAGGAGTACTTTTTTCGAATGTACCGGGCGAGGAAAAGCGCCAGGTTACCGGTCTGAAGGAGCTGTACGCCCTGCAGGATGTCAAGGTCTTCGAGGAGATGGGCAAGGACGTGGCTGCCCTCCGCAAGAAGAAGAGTCCGGAGGAGAGGGCCAAGGCAGTGGCCGAGTTCAAGGTCAAGCATAGCGCCAATCTCGACAAGCTGATCGATCCGGACCATCCGGACTTCGGCCCGAAGAACAACCAGTTCGTTTACTGGTGGGGGCGGAAGAAAGG
>JBGQLM010000047.1:0-26702 GCA_041500085.1 Geobacteraceae bacterium | reverse complement strand
GGACTCATCTTCTCCAGCATCTCGAGCAGCCTGTCTTCATCCATAAGCTCGATCTTCTGCTCTCCGCTCCGGTCTACCAGTGAAGATGTCGCAAGAGCCTCATCCGATATACCGACCGGAAGCTTGAAACGTATCGCAGCAAGAAGCGCTGTAACAAGGTCCACCCTCACCCTGACAGCTCTTCCTTCTCCTCCCAGACAGACATCGGCCAGGTAACCATTGCCGGCTGTACCGTCTATCAGAACATCAGTGACCTGCAAACCGATAGTCGAAAGCACCGAATCCAGCAGATCGCCCTTCTCGGTCTTTCCGGATAACCTGCTGGTCAAAATATCGGCTGTAATCGAGAGGATATCCCCCATCTCGAGCCAGAGCGGGAAAGTGTTTTCATCCGCCTCATCCTTGAAAAGTGCCAGAGGCTGGGTTGCATCCACCGTGAAACCGACAATATTCAGATATCTGTAGCCTGCAATCTTTTCAGTCATTTTTGCTCCGCATATTGTTCCAGTTCGCCGAGGAGGCAATTCTGTATAGCCTTTACAATCACAGGCCGTTGGAGAGTACCGACAAGATCGACTGAACCCTGAAGATTCACGATCCGGCTCCCGGAGGTCCGTCCGAATATCTGTCCGTCATCTCTCCCCTTGCCTTCGACAAGAATTTCGAAACGCTCTCCGACCATCGAAGCCTGAATTTTCGCTGTCAGACTTTTTTGAAGAGCGAGAAGACGGTTCAGTCGCTCATGCTTTTCCTCTGTGCCGGTCGGGTCGGAAAGAGCAGCGGCTTTCGTTTCGGGTCGAGGAGAGAAGATGAATGAAAACGAATCTACGTAACCGACTTCTTCCATAAGTGACAGGGTGTCCGAGAACTCTTCTTCAGTCTCGCCCGGGAACCCTACGATTATGTCGCTGGTTATCAGAATATCAGGCCGGGCAGCACGGAGCTTTTCCACCTTTTGCAGGTACTCTGCGCGGGAGTATCCCCGGTTCATCATCTGCAGGACCCTGTCGTTGCCGGACTGTACCGGGAGATGTATGTGGGAGCACAGCTTCCCTACCCCGGCAAAGCAGTCGATCAGCGGGGCGGAGATATCCTTTGGATGAGAGGTCATGAAACGTATCCTCTCTATACTTCCTATCTCTGCCACCTGTCGTATCAGTGAGGCAAAATCACCGCCACCATCGCCCTTGGATCCGTAGGAGTTTACGTTCTGGCCAAGAAGAGTGACCTCTTTTACGCCTGAATCCGCAGCGCTCCTGATATCGTCCAGAAGGTCGGAAAAGCGCCTGCTTACTTCCCGCCCCCTGACATAGGGGACAATACAGTAGGAACAGAAATTATCGCACCCCTGCATTACGGTCACAAACCGGGAAACTCCGGCGCTCTCTCCCTGCATGGGAAAAAGATCCAGGCGGCTTTCTTCATCTATGAAACTGGTTTCGGATATCCGCTTTCCTTCCTCGGCCTTCCGCACCATTTCAGGCAGCAGATGAAGGTTATGGGTTCCGAACACGAAGTTCAGATGAGGAACCTTTTCCAGAAGGCGTTCCCCCTCCTGCTGGGCAACGCAACCTCCTACTCCGATCAGAAGCCGGGGATTCTTCTTCAGTCTCCCCTTCATTGTCAACAGGATACCGTAGATCTTCTCTTCTGCTTTTGCCCTTACGCTGCAGGTGTTCAGAATGACCATGTCAGCACCATCCGGAGTGGGCGACGATTCATAGCCTGCCCCGCGGAGGGCAGAGGAAATCTTCTCTGAATCACTCACATTCATCTGGCAACCATACGTCATGATATGAACTTTTTTCTGCAGCATCTGGCACCTTCCGAATATATATCCTGCAAATAGTACGCAATATGCTTTTCATTAGTCAACAGGTTTCCCCATAATACTTAAACAAACTGCTCCTGCTCTGACTATTTTTTGATTGACAATGAACGACTGCCGGTGATATAAATTTTTATTCAAAATATACTTTCAAGTCATTTATATATCTCCGGAGGTGCAGTTTGGCACATCACAAATCAGCTCTTAAACGTATCAAGCAGAACAAGGTGAGAAACACCCGCAACAAGCATGTCCGCTCGACACTCAAGACCTTTGTCAAAAGAGTCCGCGAAGCAGTAGAGAGCAAGGACATTACTGCGGCCAAGGAAGCCCTGGCCGCCGCCATACCGGTTATCGACAAAACTGCCACCAAGGGCGTCATTCACAAGTCAAACGCAGCAAGAAGCGTCTCCAGACTGGTAAAACTCGTCAATACTCTCGGCTAAAGCTTAAATTCTTTAAGGGGTCGAATCGCCTTTTATCCCTTTCGAAAATTATCCTATCAAAATGCCCACTAGCATCTCTGCAAGTGGGCATTTTTTATTTTCTCTAACGGATTTACCGATAGAAACGATCAGACGTCAAGTCCCCCCCTGACCGCCGAGATGATAATAGAGCAGCCCGAGAAATTCCCGAAGAGCCGTTGCCGTGCTGTGCATAGCCCCGGACGTCGGCAGCAGGTCGGCCCAGACTCTGGTCCGCTCTGATGCGGTCATGAAATTTGCCGGGATCGGCACCACCAAAACCCCTTCCCGGCTGAATGCTTTCACCGAGCGTCGCATGTGAAATGCGGAGGTGACCAGCAGCGGCTGCCGGAAGCGGTGTTGCTGCAGGATCATCCGGCTGAAGCGGGCGTTTTCGACAGTATCGCGGCTTTTATCCTCAACCAGAATCTGTCGATCCGGAACACCAAGGTCCAGCAGAAATCGCCGGACTACGGGAGCCTCTGCAGAGCGACCTGCGTAAACCATGCCACCGGAAACCAGAATCGGCACGCCCAGTTGTCGTTGCAGGCGGAATGCCGTGACCATTCGGGCCAGCATCTCTTCGGTGGGTGCACCGCTGCCGGTCAGATCCGGGACCCTGTCGTAGATTCCCCCTCCCAGCAGGACAATGACGTCGCCCTTGGGCCGATCCGGTATGACAAGACCATTTTCCAGTCGACTGATGAGTGCGTCGGATACCAGGGATGTGGACAGTGCCCAGATCAACAGGGCGAAGAGAAGGCAATTGCAGGCTGCGAGCGTGCGTCGCAAACGTCTGAGCCACCAGGCCGAGACCAGCAGAATCAGAATAAACATGCCGGGCGGAAGCAGGGCAGCGCTAATGCATTTTTTCAGGAAAAACATTTTGTCCTCAGGAATCCTTCTTCAGACAGACCTCATATATCAGCATCTCCAGCAGGGCTTCACCCCGCCCACCGCTCTTCAACCCGACATCAAGCTCTTGCGGCAGCGTAAAAATCTTCCAGCATCAGGCTTGAATCTCTCAGCCTGCACAAGTATTCCTTTCCGAGCAATATTGCAAAAGAGGCTCTGGCAGCCACCATACCTGTTCTCGACAAAAACTCTACCAAAAGTGTGGATTATCTACGGAAAGCGTTATGGCAACGACACATTCGGGATAGAACAATGAAGTTTTAGTATTTTCCTTAATGTCAGGAGTATCAGCTTGAAGTCAAGCTTGACAGAACGATCCGTCACATACTTCTGACAATAATGGAGCTTTATCGGAAGAATCTCTTCCAGGTATGCTCTCTCTGGGTTGTCAAATTTACCGAGTAAGGAACTCTCGTCCTCGAATAATATGGAAGAATAGTCCGTAATTCCTGGGGGGACGGATAGTACAATATTGCGCACCTCTGGAGGGTAATATGCGACATATTCTGCCACCTCCGGACGTGGCCCTACCAGACTCATGTTGCCTAAAATCACATTGATCAGCTGCGGGAGCTCATCCAGCTTGTAATGGCGGAGAAAAGCTCCCGCCTTTGTAATGCGAGAGTCATTACCTACGGTCAGCAGCCCGTTCGACTCTGTATCCTGATACATAGTCCGAAACTTGTAGATCCAGAATGGAATCCCGAAACGGCCCACCCGCTCCTGCCGAAAAAGAATCGGCCCTTTAGAGTCGACCTTGATCCATATTGCTGCAAACAGGAAAAATGGCAACATGCCGATGAGACCGGGGATTGCAACGAAAAGATCAAAAATTCGCTTTGCAATCATTCCAGAATATCTTTGACTGCCGCTATAACCCGCGCTTGGTCCTCGCCTGACATCTTAGTGTAGAGTGGAAGACTGACCGAACGCTCATATGCATGAACCGCATGGGGAAAATCAGCGGATTTAAGGTTATAGAGATCTCTCCAGTAGGAGTGCAGATGTAGCGGCTTGAAATGGACACTGCAACCGATTCCACGATCAGCCATAAGCTCTATAAAGCGGTCTCTGCCCATCTGGACTTCATCCATAAGCCTTATGACATAGAGGTGCCAGGCATGCTTATCACCTTCCTGAGCATGAGGAGGCAAAATAAGCGGCAGCGATACAAGCTCCTTATCATATCGGTCAGCCATGGCAACCCGGCGTTTGTGGAAAGCGGTAGCCTTCTTTAACTGGTGAATTCCTAGCGAAGCAGCAAGATCGTTCATATTGTATTTATAGCCCTGAGAAACAACGTCGTAGCCACAGGACAATTTTGTCGAAGTAGTACGTTCAAAAGTGCTATGGTCGATACCGTGTAATCGCGTCAACCGGCAATGTTGAGCCAAATCCCTATTCCGGGAAACTATCATTCCCCCTTCACCGGTAGTCAAGGTCTTGGTCGCGTAGAAACTATAAACCGTTGCATCACTCTCTAACCCTCCTACCAGCGTTCCTTTGCAGGTTGTGGGGAATGCATGGGCTGCATCTTCAACTACTTTCAGACCATACTTTCGGGCAATTGAAAGTATCGCATCCATGTCACAGGCCAAACCGGCAAAATGAACCGGAATAATCGCTCTGGTGTGCGGTGTGATTGCGGCCTCGACATTCGCCGGATTCATATTAAAAGTGATTGGGTCGATGTCTACAAAGATCGGGTCGGCCCCCAAATAGCGAACCACCTCGGCCGTGGCGGTATGTGTATAGGTGGTAGTGATCACTTCGTCGCGGGATTTGATGCCGCAAGCCTCTAACGCCAGATGCAGGCCGCTCGTGGCAGAATTGACCGCAATTGCCTCAACTCCTGACCCGATGAACGACGCAAAATCTTCCTCAAATCTCTTAGTTTTCGGCCCGGAGGTCAGCCAGCCGGAACGGATCGAGTCCAACACCTCGTTGATCTCATCATCACCGATATCCGGAAGGGCAAATGGAAGGACTAAAGACATTACACTCCTTTTCTTATCTTCAACAGTAGATAGCAGGAAACTGCTTAAATCTCATTATAGAATATATCATAACAACCTAACGATACAAGTACATCCTTTTTGAAAGCCGTCTGGTACTTGACCCCATCACGTTATGCTCTACTGGAGTTCAGGAATCCTTCTTCAGACAGACCTCATAGATCAGCATCTCCAGCAGGGCTTCACCCCGCCCACCGCTCTTCAACCCGACATCCAGCTCATGCAGCAGCGTAAAGATCCTGCGGAATTCAGCCATCCGGAACCGCTTCGCCTGCTGTAGCATCCCCCTCAGAAAGTACGGATTGATCTTTAGCCGCTTGCTGATCTCGTCCTGCGGCACTTTTTTGTCCAGCAGTTCTTTCAGCATCGTCAGCTGGCGAAAATGCCGGGCCAGAGCCCCCACCAGCGGGAAAAGCGCATCGGCATCGCGGACGATCGTCTGCATCTGACGCACCGCCCGGTCAAGGTCGCGGTTGCCGAGCGCATCGGCGAACTCGAAGGCGGTGTCGATCTTGGTGTCCGACGCCATGCTGCGGACATCGTCGACCGTGATAACCCCTCGCTTGCCGGAGTAGACCGCAAGCTTCTCTATCTGGGCGACCAGCTCGCGCAGGCTGTTGCCGGTGTAGTAGACCAGCATCTCCGCCGCCGCCGCTTCGATCCGCTTCCCGGCCAGTTCGGCTTCTGTCTGAATGAAGCGGGGGAGCTGCTCATCCTTGAGTTTCTTGTACTCTATCAACAGATCGCTTTTTTTCAGTTCAAGGAAGAATTTGCGGCGCTGATCGATTTTTGCCGCCTGGAAAATGACGCAGCTTTGCGGTGAAGGGGAGTTGATATAGGGGATGAGCTGCTCCAACGCCTCCGCATTAAGTTCCTCGGCGCGTTTTACCAGTATGACCCGACGCTCGGCAAACATGGGAAGAGTCATCGCGTTTTCGATAATCTGCCCGCCGCGGCACTCCTTACCGTAATATACGGTGAAATTGAAATCCTTGAAATCACTGGAGACAGCCCTGTCAACCAGACGCTGGACAGTACGGTCGACAAGGAACTCATCTTCCCCGTAAATAAAGTAAAGGGGAGCTATCTCCCCCTTAGTGATCGATCTTTCAAGATCTTCCGGTCTCATCAATCCTCTGGAAACTTGAATTCTAGAATGCCTGGTTCATTCTGTTGACGACTATTCGTGCCATCTTCTCACAAAGGGAAGAGAGTGCGGCATCGCGGGCATTGCGCTGCAAAGCGAGGTCTGCAGACGACGGGTACTCCTGTCGGACTGTTTCGGACGACTTCCAGATGACCTTGCCGCTCTTTTTCTCTGTCATCTGCATATTGACAGTCATGACAGCCCTGTAAAGCATTGCCTTGTCCACTGATGAAAAAGCCGCTACTTCCAGTAAAAGAGAATCGATCTCTCCGGTAATGACAAGATCAGTATCCGAGACCTCAACCTGATTCCCTCCGGCAGCCAGTTCGCTTACAAGCGCAAGCCGCAGTTTCCCCTCTATGCCGGGTTGATAAGTCCTGTTGGCAAACAAGCTGACAGAGATCTTGTGCTCCCTTATCAGGCCGTTTTCCCTTCCGGCAAGAGTGTAACCACAGCCGGATATCATACAAAGGACAATTGCGGACAATATGAAGATTGAAAGCCGACGCACCTGCTACACCACAATATTCAGGAGTTTGCCCGGAACATAGATGACCTTTTTAGGGGTCTTCCCTTCCAGGAACGCTGATACCTTGTCATCAGCGAATGCAACCGATTTCACCGAATCCTCGCCGGCTTCGGCAGGAACCGTGATACGGCCTCTGAGTTTACCGTTCACCTGCACCACGATAAGGAGCTCTTCATCTGCAGCAGCCTCCTGATCATAGGATGGCCACCCTGTTTTCTCTATCCCCCCTTCATGACCGGTCTTTTCCCACAGCTCTTCACAAAAATGGGGCACAAACGGGTAAAGCAGAAGAAGAGCACTCTCCAAAGCTTCCCTGAGAAGAGGGCCGTTTTCCGGAAGATTTTTCGGAGCAAAGGAGTAGACGGCGTTCACAAGCTCCATGATGGCAGCTATTGCAGTATTGAAATGAAACCGCTCATCAATGTCGGAGGTAACCTTTCTGATGGTCTTGTGCACAACCCGCCGGAGTCCCTTGGCCTCTTCGGACAGGCTTTCCACCCTTACCGGCGAAGTCGACCCAATGAACGGGAGGGACTCGGCGACAAGCTTCCAGAGACGATTCAGGAAGCGGAAACTTCCGTCCACACCCTGGTCGTTCCAGTCGAGATCTTTTTCCGGAGGTGCTGCAAAAAGCGAGAACAGCCGTGCGGTATCAGCTCCGTACTTTTCGATGAGCGCGTTAGGATCTACTACGTTGCCCTTTGACTTGCTCATCTTGGCGCCATCCTTGATAACCATTCCCTGGGTAAGCAGATTGGTGAACGGCTCGTCGACATTCACATGGCCGAGATCACGCAGAACCTTGGTAAAAAACCGCGCGTAGAGAAGATGCAAAACAGCATGTTCGATGCCGCCGATATACTGGTCAACCGACATCCAGTATCCGACCTTTTCCTTGTCAAGAGGCCCGCCGGTATAATCGGGAGAGCAGTAACGGAGGAAGTACCAGGAGGACTCTACAAACGTGTCCATGGTATCGGTTTCGCGGCGGGCCGGTTTGCCACACTGTGGACAGTCGACATTCACGAAGGAGTCGAGCTTTGCCAGCGGGCTACCCCCTTCTCCGGTAAAGGCGACATCGAGCGGGAGGACGACCGGCAGGTCCTTCTCGGGTACAGGCAGAGTCCCGCAGGAGTCGCAGTAGATGACAGGTATCGGGTTCCCCCAGTAGCGCTGACGGGAAATCCCCCAGTCGCGGAGACGGAAGTTGACCGTTTTTTTACCGCTCCCCCTCCCTTCAAGCCAGTCGGCAATACACTCTTTGGCTTCGAGACTGCTGATGCCGTCAAACTGCCCGGAGTTGACCATGGTACCGGGTTCCGTGTACGCGGCAGTCATACTGGCAGGATCGATCGGCTCCGTTTCCGGCTGGATTACGATCTTTACCGGCAGAGCGTATTTTTTCGCAAACTCGAAGTCGCGCTGATCATGCGCCGGTACGGCCATAACCGCACCGGTACCGTAATCGGTCAGCACGAAATTTGCCAGATAGACCGGCATGCGCAGCCCGGTGGCAGGGTTCAGGCAGTAAGACCCTGTGAATACCCCCTCTTTTTCGAGATCTTCGGCTGTCCGTCTGACCTTTTCGGTACTCTTCACCTTCTGGATGAAAGCCTCGACCTCTCCTCTCTGCCCGGATGTTGCCAGAGAGAGGGCCAGCGGATGCTCCGGAGCAAGCGACATGAAGGTAGCGCCGAAGAGTGTATCCTGCCTTGTCGTGAAGACCTTTATGGCACCGCCGTTTTCAAGCGGGAAATCGATCTCGCAGCCGTAGCTCTTGCCGATCCAGTTGCGCTGCATGACCAGCACACGCTCAGGCCATCCGGGAAGCTTATCGGTGTACTCAAGAAGCTCTTCAGCATAATCGGTGATCCTGAAGAACCACTGTTCCAGCTCCTTCTGGTTCACATCGCTGTCGCAACGCCAGCAGGCGCCATCCTCGACCTGTTCGTTTGCAAGAACGGTCTCACAGGAGGGGCACCAGTTGACAAAAGAGCTCTTCTTGTAGGCAAGTCCTTTGGCAAACATCTCGAGAAAGATTTTCTGCTCCCAGCGATAATAGGACAGGTCGCAAGTGGCAAGCTCCCTGTCCCAGTCGTAAGAAAGGCCCATTCTCTTGAGCTGACCACGCATGTAGTCGATGTTTTCAGATGTCCACTTTGCCGGATGGCTCTTGTTCTGGATAGCCGCATTCTCGGCAGGCATGCCGAAAGCATCCCAGCCCATCGGATGAAGCACATTGAAGCCCCGCATCCTCTTGAATCTTCCGACCACATCACCTATTGAGTAGTTCCGGACGTGTCCCATGTGGATCCGTCCGGAAGGGTAAGGAAACATCTCCAGCAGATAGTACTTCTGCCTGGATGCATCTTCCGTAACCTTGAAACTGTTCTCAGACGCCCATTTTCTCTGCCATTTAGCCTCGACGACTCCGGGCGAATATCTCTCTTCCACGTAGCTCCCCCTCAATTTACTGTCAATTCCAATACCTGATATTAAGGATTCATTCCTATAAAGTTTTTGAAAAACCCGGGTTGCTCAAAAATAGCCAGATCGTTGCACCCACAGAAAGACCCGCGGAGGCGTAGCAGCGCTACGCCGCACAAGGCGGCTTTCGAGGACGGCGGCGAGGTGGCTGTTTTTCAGCAACCTGCTATTCGTACTCCGGCGGTTTGTGGCACCTCTCGCAATTGCTTGCATCCCTCGTTGAAAAAGCCATCTGGAAGCCGTGACATGCTCCGCAGGATTTGCCGGTGTCCATGTCTCTCATCGTCACCGGCTTTCTGTTCGCACTTGACGGGATGATCTGGTAGTGGCAGTCGCTGCAGCGATAACCTCTTCCCATATGTACCTTATGGCTGAATTTTACCGGTTCCACGTTCTTCTTCGGTGGGAAATCGTAATTGATCGACTTCAGCACAGGATGACACTTCTGACAGTTATCCTTGACTGTGAATGCCTCGGTCCCGTTATGACAGAGCCCGCAGGAAAGCCCCTTCTCCATATCAGCCATGGAATTACGTTTGTTGTCCTCTTTTGGGACAAAAGTCTTGTCGTGACAATTGTTGCATCGGTATAAGGCAGTATGAAACTTATGGCTGAAAATCGCTCCTGAGTCCCTGAACTTTATCTCTTTGATCGGATGACATTTGTCGCAGGTTCCTTTGACGGAGAACGCCGTCTTGCCGTCATGGCAGGCCCCGCAAGAGGCACCGCTCTCCATCTGCGCCATCGTATGACGCTTTTTGTCCTTGCCTGTAGGGAATATGCCGTAGTGGCACTCGCTGCATTGGTACAGGCCGGTATGGAACTTATGACTGAACACGGTAGGCCCGGTCTCTTTTACTTCAAAAGTAATCTCTTTGGTTGATTTGTGGCAGCGGCCGCAATCCGTCTTTACCGAAAAAGCCAGGTAACCGTCGTGACAGGCTCCGCAGGAGCGATCCGTCTCCATTTCGGCCATCGAATATCGCTTGTTATTCTGGTCAGTGGTAAAGAAGGCATTATGGCAGTCACTGCAGCTGTACATCTCGATATGTCTCAAGTGAGGGAATCTGGCATCAGCAGTAAACAGGATCTCCTTTACCGGATGGCATTTGCCGCAATCCTTCGCTACCGAGAAGGCAGTTTTGCCGTCATGACAGGCACCGCAGGATTTTCCCTTCTCCATCTGAGCCATTGAATAGCTTTTTCTTTGGGCTCCTGTTGTAAAGACCTTGTTGTGGCAGTCATCACACTTGAACATGCCCAGGTGGAAGGAGTGGCTGAAATCGACCTTGCCTGCAGAGGGGATGACAAAAACCACGTTCTTTGTGCTGTTATGACATCTGTCGCAGCTCCCGGTCACACTGAAAGCGATACCGGCATCGTGACAAGCCCCGCAAGAGCGGTCCTTCTCCATATCCCCCATGGAATATCTTCGACTTCCTTTTCCCCCGGTGAATATTCCGCTATGACAGTCTACACATATATACATCTTCTTGACAGGATCAGTATGTATCTTGTGGCTGAAGGTGGCAGGGACCCCTTTGAAAAGAACATCAGGGCTTCCCCTGTGACACTTGTTGCAGTCACCCTTTACAGAAAAAGCCTCTTTTCCGTTATGACATCCGCCGCATGACCGGCCCGATTCCATCTCGGTCATCAGGTATCGCCTGCTGTTGGGCCCGGCCACAAAATACCTGTTGTGGCAATTTCCGCACTGATAGCCTGCCCCCAGATGGAAATCATGGCTGAACCTGGCATCGGCATCAAAACTGATATCCTTGACGGCGTGACACTTCCTGCAGTCACCTTTTACGCTGAAAGCTGACTTTCCGTCGTGGCATCCTCCGCATGACAGGCCGCTCTCCATCTGCTTCATGGTTACGTGAGGGTTTTTGCCGTCTGCTTTGAAAAACTTGGTATGACAATCAGAGCAGGTAAAGAGTGTAAGATGGAACTTATGGCTGAATACGGCAATGCCGAAATCGGGAATACTGATAGAAATCTCTTTGGTCTTATGGCAAAGAGAGCATTCGTTCAGGCCAAAAGCGCGCACCTTGTTGTGACACATCCCGCACGATTTTCCCTTTTCCATCTCCGCCATGGTGACAACCGGGTTTTTCTCTCCGATCTTGTAAACAGAGTTATGGCAGAGAGTGCAGTTACTGCCGAGTTTTTTCAGGTGCGGTTCATGAGGAAAAGGTATATTGCCGACACTCGCAGTTCTGATGGACGCACTCTTGAAATCTTTTGCAACAGCCACCATCGGCAGAATGAGTAGTATGAGTGCAGGGAGCAGAAGGCGTTTCAATGATATCTCCTTGGCATTCATCTACGTCAGACTATTTTAAGCAACTGCTTTGCCACTTCAAGAATTCTGTTCGGCTGGATCGGTTTGGTAATGTAATCATCGGCTCCCAGAGCAAGAGCTCTCTGTCGATCTTCCTGGGCGCCTTCAGTCGTGATGACCACGATCGGTATCCCCTTATGCGTAGCATCCTCCCGAACAAGACTGATCAGCTTGAGACCGTCCATGACCGGCATATTGATATCCGTGAAGATCATATCAAATTTCTCTGCCGAGACCTTCTTCAGACCATCTACGCCGTCACCGGCCTCTACGATCCTGACCCCCCTGATCCTCTTGAGCGCAAAAGAGATGAGCTGTCTCATGGTAGGAGAATCTTCAACTATAAGAATATTGAAATCTGCCATATTAAAACCCCTCCAAGGATAATGTGAGCATGCTTGCTACTTTGTCAGCAGGTCTATGAAGCCCTGAATAGTTGAGAGCCTTCTCTCCGAATCCGAATAAAGCCTTGCTCCGAAAATAGCTGTAGCCGCATGTCCTGCAAGAAGGGTAAACAGCTCATAATCGACCTGTGCGAACTTTTCTTTCTGAATCAGCAGCTTGTAAATTGCAAGGACGCCGATGACATGATCCTTTATCTTCAGCGGTACGCATACCATAGGGCGGAGCAAGTCACGGCTGTAAGTCTCGATATCTTCCGCGAAGTAGCTCTCCCCGCTCTGGAGGGTCTGGCCGATAAGACCGCTGCCAAGCATGATCGGGGGTATATCTTCGCGTTCAAGCCCTTCGCAGGCGACAGCCCTCAGGTCACCGGTCTTCTCATCGAGAAGCATCAGCGAGAACTCCTCTGCGCCTATCAGATTTATGACAATCTCCATAATTATCTGCAGGACCTCTTTGAAGTCCAGGGTCGAATGGAGCTGATAACTCGCGATGTAAAGATTTGCCAGGTTGTTGTTCTCGGCTTCTATCTCGATATACCGGTTGGCAAAGTCCTCATTCTCATCTTCCACTTTGCGTATCCGGTCGAGAATATCCTGTTTCTCCTGTTCAAGCTCCTTGATACGGTTGATAAGAGCCTCGTCCGCGCCTGAGTCACCCGAGCTCCCGGACCCTGAGTTCTCAAGCTCCAGGACACGATATCTCAGTCTTTCGTTCTCACGCAGAAGGTCATGAGTAAACTCGGCCCCCTTCTTGAACGCCTGCAGGAACTCTTCTGCCTTGCCTCGATATCCTGATTCTTCTTCTATCATCTCTTCTACCTCCCCCTATCCTTTACTGGAAGTAAAGCCACAGAACTGCATTATTTTTGCAGCCATCTGGTCCAGATGGACCACTTTATCAACTACCCCGGTGGCAATAGCCTCACGAGGCATTCCAAAGACCACTGACGACTCTTCCGCCTCGGCCATGACTCCGCCTCCGGCTTCCTTGACACGCCTGACACCCTGGCTTCCATCGTTCCCCATACCTGTGAGAATGACAGCCATGACACGGCTTCCGTATACGCGTGCAGTAGAAGTCAGCATGGCATTAACGGAAGGAGCATATTTTTCATCCTTTGCCGGGGGCTTGAGCCTTACTATAACCTGATCCCTCATCTGGGTAACTATCATGTTGAAACCGCCGGGGGCTATGAAAACGGTATTGGGCTTTACCTGTTCGCCGTCAACAGCCTCCCTTACATCGAAAGGAAACATCCTGTTAAGCCTCTCGGCAAAAGTCTTGGTAAAACCGGCAGGCATATGCTGGGAGATCAGAACGGCAAACGGGAGCACTCCCGGCAGCTGTGACAGAATCTTCTGCAATGCAGGCGGCCCACCGGTTGAAGAGCCGATTGCGACGACTTCAAATCTCTGCGTCCCTCCCCGAGGGAGTTTTACTGTTGTCCTTACCGGAAGATTCTCCTCCTGGAGCAGAGTTCTTGTCCTGCTCCGGAGCTCTTTAAAATTGAGGTTCAGGAGTGTTCCGACCTTCTGCTGAAGCTCCTCACGAATATCAAGGAGCTGATCGGAAAGGGGACGGGACGGCTTTGCCACGAAATCTACCGCACCAAGCTCGAGGGCCTTGAACACCCTTTCATCTTCGCTATGAGAACTTACGACTATAACCGGAACGGGGCAGGCGGTCATGATGATCCTGAGAAGCGTGAAACCGTCCATTCCTGGCATCTCAAGGTCGAGGGTTATCAGGTCCGGGCGAAAGTCCATTGCTTTCCTGAGCCCTTCCTCACCGTTAATGGCATAGCCGACGACCACTACCCCAGGGATCTCTTCGAGAAGCTTTATGATCGTCCGCCTGCTGTAGGCTGAATCATCTATAACCAGAACCCTGACAGTCTTCAATGATGATCTCCATCGTTGTGATGCGGTTTTTCGTAGACCATATCGTTCTTGAAATGCCTCAGCTTGAATGCAGTCGTTATGTTCATGAGGGATTCTGAATGGCCGAGCAGAAGGAACCCCCCTGGTTGCAGCGTACTATAGAAATTCTCAATGACCCTCTTTTTGGCAAGCTGATCGAAATAGATGATGACATTCCGGCAAAAAATGATATCCATTTTCCCGAGAAAGAGGAACCTGTTCTGATCATAAAGATTGAGCCTGCTGAAGGTTACGAACTCCCGTATTCTGTCGGCTACCCTGTACCCGCCATCCTGTTCATGAAAGTAACGACTCTTGTAAAGAGGTTCGGTGACCCTGAACGAGGAGTTGCCGTAAACCCCCTTACGCGCCTGGTGCAGGACACGCTGACTGATATCGGTGCCGATTATCTCTATCTTCCAGCCTGCAAGTTCAGGTCTTTCAAGAAGAAGTATCGCAATGGTATACGGCTCTTCTCCTGTAGAACAGCCGGCACTCCAAACTCTCAGGATCTTTTCGGAACATGAGCCTTTTTTGAGGACCAGTTCAGGAATAATCTCGTCAGTGAACGCCTTCAACTGAAACGACTCACGAAAAAAATATGTCTCGTTGGTTGTAAGGAGATCCATTATATCGGAGAGTTCCTGATCCCTGTTCAGGTCATATCTCAAATAGTAGTAATAATCATGAAATGTTGCGAGCCTGTGGTGCGAAAGTCTGGGCGAAAGCCGTCTTTCGAGCAGGAATCTGTTGTCATCCGTAAAATACAGACCACTGTAGTTATATACGAGATCACGCAGGAGCCTGAACTCCTCGTCCCCCATCTTTATGTCAGAGTCAGCAAAGAACAGCATCAGTACCTTTCTGAAGTCAGTGTGAGAAGGTGTACGGCTACCCTGGCTACCTCTTCGTCAGAATCGCTGGAAGCCTTGCGGAGAATTCCGGCGGCTCTTGCAGGGTCAATTTGGGCCAATGCATTCATTGCAGCTATTTTGAGCATTCCTGAAGAAGAGCTCGTAAACTGTTCGACCCTCTCAAATGACAACGGCTCATGGCGCTGTCCAAGGCTCTTTATTACCGCCGCCTGAACCCTCTGGGACGAGTCCCCGAGCGCAAGCAGAAGATACCCGGACTCATCGGTGAATCCGCTCCAGCCGAGAGCAGCTGCTGCTGCCAGTCTTACATCTGCTTCCTCATCAGCAAGCGCCATGAAAAGTATCCCTGCAGCTTCCGGGACCCTCAACTCTCCGAGTGTCGCTATAGCCTCCCTTCTGACAAGAAAATCCTCATCCTTGCTCAAAAATCTCAGATGGTTTATCTCTCTCAGTGCACCGAAAAGCCTTACCGCCTGCAGACGGCAGTCCGGATTGTCAGACTCCGACAAATGGATGGCTGAGCCTGAAACGCTCTCCCTTGAGACTGTTGCAAGCTTGACCAGTGCAGCAGTCCCCCTGTGTCTGACCTCGGGATTTTCATCATTGATCAGCCTGACGAGAACCGGTATGAGTTCCGTCATCCCCGCCTTGCCCACAGCTTCTGCTGCCAGAGCCCTGACCATCGGGGAAGAGTCTCCAAGCGCTTCAGAAATGATATTTCTGCACTCCGGAAGCTTCAGCTCTCCGGAGAGATGAACTATAACGCAGCGTCCCTCTTCATCTGCCGAAGCAAAGCGTTCGACAAGGAAAGGACCTGCCGACCTCCCTGTTTCACGAAGTGCTTCCAGCGATTCCTGCTGAACATTCTCGTCCCTGTAACCTTTCAGCAGGACATCAAGAGCCCGCGGGTCGCCTACAATACCAAGAATGGCAATTGAAGCGGACCTCACTTTCCGGTCACTGCTCTCGCGCATTGCCATCAGATACTCGACGGTTTCTGTACCGGCCAGAGCTTTGAGGCTCAAACCGATCTGCTTTGTGAGATCGACAGATGCCGACCTCAAGCGGATCATGTCCAGTGCCGTAAGTGCCGCCTCCCGGACGTTTCTTGCCCTGTCGCTCAAACCGTTTATCAGTAGCGACACGGACCCGATGTCTCCTATCACGCCCAGACATTCAAACAGAGCTTTCTTCAGGAGCGGATCGCCTGCGAGCGGTGTTATCGAATCCAGGGGCACTGGGCTGCCGATCTTTACCAGCGCCTCCAGAATTGCATAACGTATAAGCAGATCATCACGGTCGAGTTTCTCCAGAAGCGACGGGAGTGAGCTCGGATCTCCTATCAGGCCCAAACTCTCGGCAGCCGCAGCAGCTACGTTCGAATCGTTATCGGACAGGGCGCTGGTAAGGTGGGGAATGCTTGAAGCAGAGCCTATCCCTCCCATGATATCGACTATGAACTTCCTGATGCCGGGATCTTCATTGGCAAGATGCTCCACCAGCAGAGGGATCATCTTCTCGCCGACAGCCTGGAGTACTTCCACTACCGAGTTTCTCAGCCCGGCATTTCCCTGCACTGTCAGCAGTGAGATCAGCTCTTTAGCCAGCTCGTCTCCGGGAGATACCGAAAGAATAAGATCAACTGCCTCCTTCCGGACCCTCCAGCTATCGTCTCCAAGAGCCGATACTGCAAGAGGTTTTATCTCACTGAAAGGAAAACCCGAAAGAGCGGAGACGGCAAGCCTTCTCTCCTCCTCATCGGCAGACTTCAACCTGTTCAAAAGGTCATTAATGACTTCCACCGGTCACCTCATTGTCCTGATCGATTCCCATTTCCCGCTTTTTCTGGCTTATCAATTCTGAAAGCGCTTCTTCAAAAAAATCTACCGGATAAGAAGCGGCCTCCGGCAATCGGCTCTCATAGATGGCTCGACCGTCACGAATCTCTATTCCGAGACATTCATCAATTTTTCCGGTTCTTACTGCTTCTTCAAGTTCACTCTCCCTGTAGAGCGAGATATCCGAAACAATACTCCTGGCAAGCCGCCTCGCTGTTCTGTTGGCTTCATCGGTCGGAGCCCTGACCTCTGCCGGCTGATCGGCCATAAGCTCTTTTCTGACTTTTTCCTGATTTTTAGCCTCCTTGGCAGTAACAGACGTCGCAGAGGTGTCGATCTCTTTTTCAGTTTCCAGGGCACCATTAGCCGACTCAACCTCTTTTGCATCAGACGCAAGCCGGTAGATCATCGGAGCCAGTGCATCGGGGATATGATGCTGCTCAATATAATCATCCGCCCCGTACAGAGTCTGGGGAGAACGCTTATACTTCGTCTTGTCATAAATTGCCGCAAGAAGGATTATCTTTACTCCGCTTGTCCTCGTATCAGCCCGCAAGGCCTCGCTGACCTGAAAACCATACATGGTTGGAAGAGCCACATTCAGAAGCACGACATCGGGTCTGAATTTGAAGGTAAGATCCAGGGCCTCCTTACCGTCATGACAGGAGATTATATCGAAAGGCTCCGGTGCCAGGACTTTCTGCACTGCAGTACAGAACTCAGCACTCTCATGTGCGACAAGCACACTGAGCCTTCCGGAATTCGTACTCTTTTCAGCAGCCAGCCGAAAAACTGAAGAACATTTGCTGCATCTCAATTTAATACCGGAACCGCTGACCTTTTGTTCGTCAAATCTGAACCTGGTCCTGCAGGAAGGACAACTGATAAACATTCTGAACGTCACTCCTTCAAATATGGAAACAGAAAACTATGTCAACGCTCCCAAGGCATTTACTTCGTTTGTAGAGAGAAGCCTGTCGATATCGAGCAGCATTACCAGGACATCCCCGGACAGGCATACTCCGAGAAGGTGGTCGGCTATAAGGCCGTCAGATACCGCAGGCGGAGGTTTTATGTCACCTACAGGCACAGTTATCACCTCGGTAACATCATCAACAACCAGACCGATAGTCTGAGTTGAGAGACGGACTATGAGGAGCCTTGTAGATGAAGCTTCATCCCTGTCAGGCATCTCGAATCGCTTGCGCAGGTCGACCACAGGTATGACGGAACCTCTCAGATTTATCACCCCGTCAATAAAAGGAGGAGCTTTCGGGAGATTGGTCAGCCGCTGTGGACGTATGATCTCCTTTATTCTCATGATATCGACAGCATAAAGATCATCCATGAGACGGAAACAGGCGATCTGTATCTCAGTTACACTGTTCATTTGCACCCTCTCGATTAAACCTGCCTTGATATTCTGCAGGCTTCTTCGCATCTCATTTTTTTGGCAGCAGGCTACTGATGACATCGATTATTTTTAACGACTTGAACGGCTTTGTCATGTAGGCATCAGCCCCGACCTCTGTCCCTCTGGCCTGGTCGGCAGTACTCTTTTTGGCAGTAAGCATGACAACCGGGATATCCCTGGTGTCAGGATTCTCTTTTATCCTGCGACAGACCTCGAAGCCGTCGATACCCGGCATCATGATATCAAGCAGAATCAGGTCCGGCTTGCACTTCTCAATCTCGTTCAAAGCGGCAAGCCCGTCCCTTACCCCGGTCACCTTGTACCATTTGGAGGAAAGCAGAATGGATTCAAGCTTCAAAAGGCTCTCTTCATCTTCGACGATCAATATATGCTGATTTTCCATGAGCATTTTCCCCGGTAACTATAGACGCCTCTTTATTTTTGCAGCTGTCGGAATAAGTGCAAAAACAGTTTCAGTTTATGCAGATATCGAGGATCGTATCGAGATTAAGCAGGATGAGCATCCTCTTGTCGAAACGTCCAAGTCCCTTTACAAAATCCCGGTCAATACCGTCAAGAACAGCGGGGGGGGCCTCGATATCACTCTTGTTTATTTTCGCCACCTGAACCACCTCGTCTACCAGGACCCCGCAGAAACCTGAATCCTTCCTGAGAACAATGACTCTCTCCTTTCCGGTTCGTTCGCCTGCGGGAAGAGCCAGCCTGAGACGCATATCCATAATCGGGATGATAACTCCGCGAAGAGATATGACCCCGGAAATGAATTCAGGCATTCTCGGCACTTCAGTTACTTCTCGCGGCTTGATGATCTCCTTTATAGCCATGATATTGATGGCATACTCTTCATTTGCCACCCTGAAGCAGAGATACTCTTCGAGACCTCCTGAAGCGGTCGGGAGTGCACTGTAAAGGGATGTCTCTTCGGACTCGGCAGACCACTCCCTTCCGGAAATGATCGTTGCAAGCGGATCGTACCCCGCCGACTTCACCCCGGAGGAAGGTGGCGTAGTGGTCGAATACGTATGAACGGGCTCCTTTGACACAGCTGAAAAAGCTTCATCAGTGGTCAAGCGCTGAGGGAATCCCCGGGGCAAATCCACCCCAGCGATTTCAGGAGCTGTTTCGAACATGAGCTCATTGCTGCACTCACCCTCCTCGACCTGCACCCCTACCACGCAATTCGACAATACCTCTTCGCTGGCCTCCCCGGTAAGGGTGGCACTCTCCTGGAACCGAGGACCGTTTTCATAAGGCGGTTCTTCGAAAAAATCGTCGACAGTACCAGACCGCTCAAGAGTTTCAGAAGAAACACCTTTTTTCACAGATTCGGATTTTTTACGTATCTCGGCTAGGTTCATGGCTTTCCAGTCCAGATCAGATTAATAGTTCCGATGCAACCGCTTCAACTATGGCAGCATCGATGAGTGCAGCATCATTTCCGTATCCCTCAAGGATCGCATTGGTCGCAATCAGGTTAATACGCCTTGGGACCCCTTCTGAAAGCTCGAAAATCCTCTGAACGGCATCAGGTGAAAAAAGTCCCGCTCCTCCACCTGCGGTTTCAAGTCGAAAATCCAGATAATCCTGTACATCATCCATCTCAAGCGGCAGAAGGTGGAACTGCATGGTTATCCGCTGTCTCAGGGGCTCATAAACAGGATTTTGCAGCATACTGCGAAGTTCAGGCTGCCCCATAAGGATAACAGTCAAAAGGTTTCTGTCGTCCAGCTGGTAATTGGTCAGGAGACGTATCTCGTCAAATATCTCCCTGTCAGGCACAAGCTGCGCCTCGTCAACGATCAGTACCGGAGAGACTCCTTCATTGTGAAGCTTGAACAGGGCATCGGCAATCTGATTGAGCAGTGACTCCTTGTCATCAGCAGGGGCCATCGGAGAGAGTGACCTGGCAATACTCCGCAGAAATTCGACCGCAGAGAGTCGAGGATTTACGATAAAGCAGAATCGGTACTCGTCTCCGAGAGAGTCCATGAGCGCCCGTGAAAGGGTCGTTTTGCCGCACCCGATCTCGCCGGTAAGCAGCGCAATCTCCCTCTCCTCGGCAACATATTGCAGCCTTGCAAGCGCCTCCCGGTGCCCCTTGCTGAGATACAGGAACCTTGGGTCCGGTGTTTTGCTGAAAGGGCGTTCCTTCATGCAGTAGAAATCATTGTACATGACTGTCAGACCTGTCCTCCACTCTTTGTCACCTCATGGATAATCCCGCTGATGTCAAGAACAAGAATCGTTCGCTGGTCACCCAGGTCTGCTGCCCCGGAAATCCCCTTCAGCCCTTCGAAAAGGGTGCCCAGCGTCTTGATGACGATATCCTGCTGCCCGAGAAGGTCATCTACCACGAGACCGAGTCTCTTCTCTGCAACACCCACTACCACGACAAAGGAGCTGTCAGACTCTATCCGTTTCGCCTCGGGATGGAAAAAACTGTTCAGCCTGAGGAGAGGGAGCGTACTCTCCCGGAGCTGCATCACCTCTTTGCGCTCGACAGTAAGAATGTCCTTTTTCTCCAGCATGAGCGATTCAAGTACGGATGTTATCGGAAGAGCGTAATAGCGATCCGCAGAGGCGATAATCAGCGCCTTGATTATTGCCAGGGTTATCGGCAGTGTTATGGTCATCCTGCTGCCCTGGCCGGCTATGCTCTCTACATCCACCATCCCGCTGACAGCTGCGATGTTGTTCTTGACGACATCCATCCCGACACCGCGTCCCGAGACTTCAGTGATAGAGTCGCTGGTAGAGAATCCCGGAAGGAAGATGAGATCGGTAATTTCACGATCTGTCAGAACATCGGCAGGAGAGATAAGTCCCTTTTCGATTGCCTTTCTCCTGACCTTGTCATGGACTATCCCCCTGCCGTCATCCTCGATCTCGATAACTACGTGATTTCCCTTCTGGTATGAGGACAGGCTGATAAGGCCGCGCTCCTCCTTGCCTGCCGCAACTCTCTCTTCGGGAGGTTCTATGCCGTGGTCGATCGCATTGCGTATAATATGCATCAAAGGATCGGAAATATCCTCCATGATAAGCTTGTCAAGTTCGGTATCGGCACCGAAAGTCTTCAGTTCGACTTTTTTCCCCTGCTCTCTGGATATTTTCCTGACGATCCGGCCCATCTTTTCATAAAGCTGGCCGACCGGGATCATCCTGATCTCCATAACCCCTTTCTGCAGCTCGTTAAGCCGCCTCTCAAGCCCCTTTGCAGCCTTGATAAGCTCGGAAAGGACCGTCGAGTACCCTTCCTTCCGCAACTTTTCGGTGATATCGTTTATCGTTGAGTGAGACAGGACCAGTTCTCCGACGATATTCATCAACTCGTCAAGCTTTCCTATATCTACCCTGACCGTCCTGCTCATGCTCTTTGCCGTCATTGCAGTATCAGGCGATGCCGTTGAAGGTACTGAATCCTCTGTTTCCGGCTGGGCGGCAGTGACCGGCTGTGAAGTTTCCTGCCCACCTGGAGATTTGGCACCCAGTACCCTTACCGTTGCATTTGAATCGGTGACAAGTGCGGTAATCTCGTCCAACCCTTTGGCGGAAGCGTAAAGGATCTCGAAATCGATCGAGGACTCTATATTTGATCCAACGCTCGGAAGAGTGCTGATCACTTCCCCCGAGCGCTTGAGGGCCTCGGTAAGTTCAGCAAGATCCTGATCAAAAGTCGCAAGGGAGAATGATGCCAGCACCGAGTAAATGCCTTTTGACTTCTTCAGGTTCTCCAGCAGCCGGTGCTCTTCATATTCGGTAAGAGCATTCATCATTGAAGCCGGAAGCCCCAGAGCCGAAAGGACAGATTCGCTGTCAGATTCACCCGGAGTGGTTACCGAGCGGTCGATACGGGCAACCAGCTGTCCGATATCCGGATCTTCTCCGCCCCCGTCAGCCAGATTCCTTATTAACGACCCGAGCGCCTCAAGCGAGTCCATGAGAAGGGTCATTACATCGGCACCAAGCTTAACCTTGCCAAGCCGGAGAGAATCCAGAAGGGTCTCAAGATGGTGGGCAAGCTCCTGAACATTGGTGAAACCGAACATCCCTGCGAGGCCTTTCAGTGAGTGAGCCCCTCTGAAGACCGAGTTAAGAGAATCCGGATTGCACTCCCCGTCTTCGGAGATGTCACTCATGACTCCAAGATCAGAGCAGAGATGGTCAAGTATCTCTTCAGCCTCTGCAAGAAAATCCTTCACTGCCTTGCCTGTCAAATCATGTGCATCAGACATTTCAGTCTCCATTAATTGCTTTGCGCCGGTGGTTAAACATACCAATTGCAGGGGCGGGTCATGACCGCTCATTTGGGCGACGCATGCGTCGCCCCTACGTTCAGCCTATATACTTTACGATCAGCTCCTGAAGTCTTGCAGGGTTTATCGGTTTCACCAGGTACTCGTTTGCTCCGAGTGAAAGCCCCTTCTCGACATCCTTCTCTCTCCCTTCCGTAGAGATGATGAAAAGAGGAGTATGTGTGTAGCTGGAATTTTTGCGTACATAGCTGATAAGCTCAAGGCCGTTGATGTCAGGCATATTGATGTCGGTGATGATCAGATCGATCTGTTCTCTCGTAAGAAGCCTCAAAGCCTCGAACCCGCTTGCGGCCTCGACAACCTCATAATCGCCGCACGCCTCGATCGTCGATATCAGAAGCGAGCGCATCGTTGCGGAATCTTCAGTGACAAGAATTCGCTTCATGCAACCTCCGGTCGTCTGCTTTTCAGCCTTTGGGTCAATAGTGCTTTTTCCATTGCAACTCCTGCTTGAGAAAGAAAAATTTCCAGTGAGTCAGTATCTCCGAGCGGTTTGCCGTCAGGAAGATTGTCTCCGTAAAGAATCGCGACGACTTCTCCTTCGTTTATCAGGGGCCCCAGAAAGACTTCCGAAGGGTTCCCGCCAATCTTCCCGAAAAAATAGTCATTCCACACACCCCGGCCGGGAGAGGTCTTGAGCGACACCCTGTTCTCGAATACCGGGGTAAACAGTGACTCCTCATCAACGGGTATCCTTAGACTCCTGACAGCCTTGTCAGCGGATGAATCTCCGGTCTCGATGCCGAACTGCCCTATGCCGACGATATGAGCCTGCTTGACAAGTAAGATCACAGCCCGCCCGACAAACTCGGAAGCGAATCTGAGCAGAAGGAGTATGACTCCCCCGCCAAGCGCAGGGTCATTCAGCTCTTCCAGCATCCCGCGCAACTTCGATATCCCGGTACTCGGCACGACGGTTGAAGAGTGCTGCTCTCCGATATCACCCAGTTCGAGCCGGAGCTCATCGCCAAGATTCACGTCAGTGGCCGGATTTTCTTCCCTGGCACCTCTCGCTGCCCTGTCGAGCGCCTTGACTATCTTTGCCGAAAAGAGTCCTGAAGCGTCCGGTACGGAAAGCTCACTCACTCTCGGCTTCAGCATGAATTCGGCGCCGGCCTCGCGAATCCTGCGCTCGGCATCACTGTTACGGTAATCCGACATCACGAGAACGGAAAGTTCGGGGAAGTTGCTGTTGATCAGCTCGAGAAGCTCAAGTCCCCCGAGTATCCCCGAGCCGTCCATCCGGGGCATTATCAGATCAAGGAGCACAAAAGGTCTTCGCCCTTCCCTGAACAGGGTATCAATCGTAATCAGTGCTTCCTCGCTTTTGGCGAATGTGAACACTGAATTGCCGGAGCTGGTCAAAAGGTCTGACAGAAAATCCCGAACAGCCTGGTTGTCCTCGACAATGACGATCTCGTGAACAGAGGACTCAGGGGTCTCAGATAAGCGATCCGGAGTGACCTGCAGAGGTTCAGCCTCTTCATCAACCGGCTCGGGATGAGGCAGATATTCATCATCCAGGGAGTCCCCCCTGTGCCTCTTTTCATCTATTATCCTGGAGCCTTCCATCGCCAGGAACTGCGGATTGAGCCCTTGTTCGAGCATGAACTGAAGAGGGTCTATCTTCGAGTCATCGATCGTTTCAACGTCGTCCTGAAGTTCGAACTCGAAATTCCCTTCATCCCAGGAGAAGAAAGAGTAGACCACCCTTTCGATCTGCTCGCGCACGACCGACTCGATCTTCTCTACCGGGATACTGAACTTCTGGATCAGGATCGTCCCGAGCCTTTCCCTGTAAGCGCCGGTCTGCTGCACCTGCAGCGCCTTGTTCAGACATTCCTGATCGACGACCTTGCGCTTGAGAAGCTCCTCGCCAAGGTAATACTTTATGGTGCTGGAGGTCGCACGGATAACCTGGCCGAAGCGAAAAACGACAACACCCTGCCGTCCCCTGCTCTGGAGAGTCAGAACCCCTGATTTCCGGCTGAGACTTACAATCTGCAATATCTCGCCAAGTCCCAGGTCTGCGAGGTTACCTACGAGACTCATTCAAAACACCCCTGAAACGGATTGCAGGTGGAAAATTGTACTATCATACCCGACAGCAGCTGCTTCGTAAAGGATTATGAAAGGTTTATGAAAGAGGAAATTAAATCCCCCGCACGGCAGGACCCGGCGGGGGATTACCTGAAACTGGATTCACATGATTTCAGGATAGATATTCATGCTTGGATGCAAACTCCTCACCTCCCCCCGGATCAGTTCAGAGCAGCCGTAATCGTAGGAGTAAGCCCGCTGACCGGAGCAAGCAGCTGATTTGCCGGTTCGAGGTTGCTCAGTAACGTCGCCGGGAAGTCGCTCTCCTGCAGGCTGTTCCCTGTCGGCAGCATGCAGGTTACGGTAACAAACTCCCCGGCACCGAATCCTGTTCCTGCGGCAGCAACAATCAGCTTGAGAGTCGCTTTGGCTGTTGCGGTCGCCGGGGTGTAGACAGGAGTCGCCATGCTCCCTCCTGATGCCACTCCGGAGACAACCGCCACCGACGATGCGACATTGCCGCTGCTGTCAGTGGCGACGGTCACCCCTTGAGGCAGAGTTACCGTGACGCCGACCCCGTAAAGTGACACCCCTGATGCAAGAGTCCCCTGGGTGCCGATCTTGAGCACTGCCGTTGTCTTTGCAGGTGCTGCCGGTGCAGGTGTGCTTCCGCCTCCACCGCCGCACGCGGCAAGGGTCGCTGTTATTATCGTTATGAAGAGTCTCATTGCATTTTTCATTTTCACTTCATCCCTTTCATCCGTTGATTTGTCTACAGCAGCCCGACCAGCATTCTGAGAATCCCGATGACATCATAGGTGGTTATGACATTGTCCCCGTGCGGTTTGCCGTTGCTGTCGAGGGGAGCTATATCGAGCTGATCATAGTCTGCAGCTGTAGGGGTAATACCCCCGGTTAAAATATTCAGGGTACGCAGTGCATCAGTCAGATCCGGCCTTGTCTTTCCGGGAGCAGGGAAGGCTATGCCGCTCTTCGGAAGGATTGCAGAGCAGGCTGCGGTTGTCCCTCCTTTGGTTCCGGCGCATGACCATGTCCAGGGGCCGGTGCCGCTTACTGCTGAAGCAGTGCCGTCGGTGCAGAGGTTTGTCATTGGAACCGCTGTAACGGTAGTACTATTGGCGCTGCCGCAGGCACCGCTGACCGCGACTGTGTTGTAGATTAGATTCCTGGTCGCGCTGCTGCTGTTGCCTGCTTCATCAGTTGCTGTTGCCGTGATCGTGTAGGTCCCCTCGGCAGGGATAGTCAGCTGCTGTGAAAAGACGCCATTGGTGATGGCCGGGAAGTAGCTCTGGCTGTCAAACGTAACCTTGACCGTGGCGCCGGTAATGGTGTCGCTGACCGTGCCGCTGACGTAGATGCTGTTCTGGGCGGTTGTGATGTCCTGGCTGGGGCTGGTGATTGCCACGGGCGGATTAGTGTTGTCATAGGTTACAGAGCGGACTGCGCTGGAGGTATTGCCTGCCAGATCGGTTGCGGAAACAGTTATTGTGTTGAGGCCGCTGGCAAGGTTGACGGTGGCATTGAAGCTGTTGCCGGTAAGGGAGGCGTTCCTGGGTGTGCCGTTGTTGACGGTGACCGTGACGGTCGAAGTTTCGTTTATTGTTCCTGTTATGGCTGCCAGCAGCTGGGCGGTCTTGCTGTTGTCGGCCGGAGCCGATACGGTCAGCATAGGCGCGGCGGCATCCAGGGTGATGGTTCTGGTGTCGGTTGTGCTGTTGTCCTGCGAGTCAATGGCAACTGTGGTGATTGGGTTCGCTCCGGCAACTAAGGCGAGCGCATGACTGAAGCTGCCGTTGGTTACGGTCACGGAAGTCCCGTTGACGGTGACTCCTGCTACCCCGCTGTTATCGGATACGCTGCCGCTGATGTTGAGGGTGGCGTTGTTGGTGATGCTGCCGTCAGCCAGGGTGGAAAGGGTAAGCGTAGGTCCGGATGTGTCGCTTATCACCAATGTTCCACTGCTGCTCCCCTGGTAGTTGGAACTGTTGATCGTGGCAGCGATGTTGTAACTACCGATTGCGCTCGGGGCCGTGCTGTTACCGTTGTAGGTGACGAGGTAGGCAAGTCCTGGCGGAGTGGTGGTGGCGGTGACACTCTTCTGACTGCTGTCGAAGGTCTGGT
>JBGQLM010000046.1:0-27003 GCA_041500085.1 Geobacteraceae bacterium | reverse complement strand
GACGACGATCAGCAGCTCGATCAGGGTGAAACCTTGCTTGCTCCTGAGTTTTCTTAACATAGATTATCTCCTTTCGGTAATTTATTGCCCAAACGGGCAAAAGAAACTGACACTGTAGTTCTGAGTTTGCAAGTCACGTGCCAGCAGCTAAAAAACCAGCTTTTATCAAAATCCTTAGAATGGCACCCGGAAACGAAAGCACTTTCAGACAAAATTCGTCACCCGTGCAACAATATTTGTCAATCACGGGTAGATGCTGTGCTCCATATAATAGGCCTCCATGGCCGACTTGAAATTCCTAAGGTCAACCTGGGCCGCAACATTGAACCCCTTCATACGATAGGTTGAGTATTCCGGGATGGCGATGGCGGCAAGAATGCCGATAACGGCCACCACAATCAACAGTTCAATAAGGGTAAAACCGCTGTTTGATTTGAAGACAATAAAGATCCTATTACGCTTGGGCATGCAATTGATCTGCAAATATCAATCCAGAGAGGCCAGGAAGGTATCACTCTGCACGATGTCAATCAATTTTCACTAGAAATCAATTCCGCCTTGACGCAGTAATAGCCATTCACTATACTGCCATCCGTCAGCCGGAGTGGTGAAATGGTAGACACAGCAGACTCAAAATCTGCCGTCCGCAAGGACATGCCGGTTCGAGTCCGGCCTCCGGTACCATCTTCGCATTGAGGCTTCACAGATTTCCGGTGAGGCCTTTTATCATTCTACGCAGCAGGTCTGTCGGGTTAAATATAACTAGATTCAAATACAACGGGAATCAGTATGCAGCGCATAGTGTCATTTTTCACAGCCAGAATAAACCCGGTCTTACAGGATCTGGCGTTTCTCGGAGTAATCTTCGGGATTGCCTTTTTCCAGGTGCTCGGGAAATTTCCACTCATGGAGCCTGATGAAGGGCGATACAGTGAAATACCGCGGGAGATGCTCGAGCGGGGAGACTTTATCACCCCGATGCTCAATTATGTAAAGTATTTTGAAAAGCCGCCGCTTCATTACTGGCTGAATGCCATAGCCATGAGTATCTTTGGCGAGAACGAATTTGCCACCCGCTTTCCCGGCGCACTTTGCGGCCTGCTGACTGTACTCCTTGTCTATCATTTCGGGAGAAAGCTTTTCGGTCGCCGTGAAGGGCTCTTTGCCTCGATGATTCTCGGTTCGGCAGCCGGATTCCTGATTCAGGGTCGCATCAACCTGACCGACATGACCCTTACTTTCTGCATGTCTGCGGCAATCGGCTTTTTCCTGCTTGCCTCGAGACCGGATGAAACTCGCAAGGGTTATTACTACTACCTGTTCTATATTTTTGCCGCACTGGCTGTCCTGGCAAAGGGGCTCATCGGCCTGGTTCTCCCCGGCGGGATAATCTTCCTCTACCTCCTTATCTGCCGTCGCTGGGCACTTCTGAGGGAGATGCGCCTTTTGACCGGCATACCCCTCTTTCTGCTCGTCGCAGCTCCATGGTTTGTTCTGGTTACCCTTCGCAACCCTGAGTTTTTCCAGTTTTTCTTCATACACGAACATTTCCAGCGTTTTCTGACCAAAGTTCACGGCCGTTACCAGCCGTTCTGGTTCTTTATCCCGATACTTCTCCTGACCATGCTCCCCTGGTCTTTCTTCGTACCGCAGGCCATCAGGCAGGGCTGGCGCCGGCGGAAGGAAAAGGATGGCGATGTCTTCATCTACCTCATTATATGGGCAGGATTCATCTTTCTTTTCTTCTCCAAATCCAACTCCAAACTGATCCCTTACATTCTGCCCGTATTTGCGCCGCTTGCGCTGCTTGTGGGACATTTCTTCAACAGAGTGCTGGATGGAGAAAAGTTGCCCAGACGTACCTGTATTCTGATTGCCGCCGTTCTTACTATTGTCGGATGTGCCTGCATTGTTTACCCGCATGTGACTGCCAAAGCCTATGTATCTGCCATTGGCGGAATTGCCATCGGGTGTGCCTTTATAATCCAGGGAGTATCGGTTTTCTTTTTTTCCAGGAGAGGTGAAGCGCTGAGCCTGTTTCTTGCCCTTTCTGCCGGTGGACTTTTATTGTCACTGCTTGGCCCACACACAGTATTCCCGATAATGTCCGCCAAAAGGGCGAGTTCACGTGAGCTCTGCCGTATGGTAAAGACTCACGCCGGACCGGACACTGTCGTGGTAAGCGCTGATTATGAGCAGGGATTCCCCTTTTATGCCGGCAGAAGAGTCGTTATAGCCGGAGGGATGGGCGAACTCGAGTTTGGTGCAAAAATTGGCGACCAGTCAGCCTGGTTCATTAATAAGGAAAAACTTCCCGAACTGTGGGAATCCGGACGGCACGTGATAGTGTTAATCAAACCGAATGACCTTGAAAAACTCTCATTCGCCATAAAAACTCCGGTGAAGATTCTCGGTACAGACGAGCGTCGGCTCCTTGTTACCAACCGTTGATTAACAACACTTCAGCCGCCTGATTGTGTGAAACCAACCATTCCACTATGTAATATTGGAGGATGACGTGCGCAGTGAGTTTCTTCCGTTTTCAACCCCCACACTGGATGATGAGGAGATCAACGAAGTTGTCGACTCCCTCCGCTCCGGCTGGATCACCACCGGTCCGAAGGTGAAGCGTTTTGAAGAAGCATTCCGTGCCTATGTAGGGGCGCCCTTTGCCGTGCCGCTCAGTTCGGCTACTGCCGGGCTGCATCTGACCCTGCTGGCCCTTAAGATAAAGGATGGCGACGAGATCATCACCACGCCCATGACTTTTGCCTCCACTGTCAGCATGATCCTGCTCTGCGGTGGCAAGCCGGTGTTGGTCGACATCGAGCCCGGCACCCTGAACATTGATGCAACGAAGATCCGGGAAAAAATCAACAGCCGCACCAGAGCCATCATCCCGGTCCACTTTGCCGGGCAATCCTGTGACATGGATGCTATTTTTGCCCTGGCAAAAGAGTTCAACCTTACGGTGATCGAGGACGCTGCCCACGCAGCCGGCACCGAATACAAGGGACGACGCATTGGATCTCTTGACAGCATTTCCATCTTTTCGTTTCACCCCAACAAAAACATCACCACCGGCGAGGGGGGGATGGTTTGTACGCCTGACGAGTCACTGGCCGAAGAAGTCTCGCTGCTCAAGTTTCACGGCATGAACAGAGAGGCGTGGAAACGCTTTGCCCCCTCCGGAACTCCGAACTACGATATTGTCCTTCCCGGCTTCAAGTACAACATGATGGATATTCAGGCGGCTCTCGGCATTCACCAGCTGCCGAAGCTGGACGGCTTCATAGACCGCCGCAAAGAAATCGCCGAATTCTATAATCAGGCTTTCCTCGATGTACCTGAACTGGCCTTGCCGTCTCTTGCCCCCTACGAGCAGCGCCATGCCTGGCATCTCTACACTCCGCTGGTAAGAATCGAGAAACTGTCGATCGATAGAGACCGGTTCATGATTGAACTGAAAAACCACAACATCGGTACCGGCCTCCATTACAAGGCGATCCACCACCATGCCTGGTACCGGGAAAATCTCCCCCAGCCGGCAGGATCACTGCCACATGCCGACTATGCTTCCGACAGGATCCTTTCGCTCCCGCTTTTCCCGAAGATGACCATGGAAGATGCCCTCGACGTAGTGTCAGCCGTCAGGTCTGTTATCGAGAGTAACCGAAAATGAGCCCATACATTTCAATCGTAATCCCGGTCTACAATGAGGAGCCGAATATTCAGCATCTCTTCGATCGGCTTTATCCCGTTATGAAAGGGCTCGGCAAAACGTTTGAAATCATCTTTACCGATGACGGCAGCTGTGACCGTTCCCTCGAACTGCTCAAGAAGTTCGCCTCTACCCATTCGGAAGTAAGGATAGTGGAGTTCAACGGCAATTTCGGCCAGCACATGGCGATTCTGGCCGCATTCGAGATCAGCCGGGGCGAGATTGTCATCACCCTTGATGCCGATCTCCAGAACCCGCCGGAAGAAATTCCGAAACTGATTGCCGAAATAGAGAAAGGCCACGACGTAGTCGGCAGTATACGCCAGAAGCGGCAGGACACGTTCTTCCGCAAGACTGCCTCGCTGATGGTCAATATTGCCACCCGCAAGATGACCGGCATGAAAATGACCGACTACGGCTGCATGCTGCGGGCCTACCATCGCAATGTCGTGGAAAACATCAACCGCTGCCAGGAAGCATCCACGTTCATCCCGGCCCTGGCCCAGACTTTTGCCGCAAACCCCTCCGAGGTTGAAGTCGCTCATGCGGAACGGCTTGAGGGAGAAAGCAAGTACTCGCTCTACAAACTGATTCGTCTCAACTTCGACCTTATGACCGGGTTTTCAGTAGTACCGCTCCAGCTGTTTGCGCTCCTGGGGATACTCACTTCCCTCTTTGCCGTCGCCTTCGCACTCTTCCTTCTGGTACGACGATTCGTTGTCGGTGCCGAAGTAGAAGGTGTATTCACTCTTTTCGCGATCCTCTTTTTCTTTCTCGGCATCACCATCTTCGGCATCGGCATTGTCGGCGAGTACGTCGGAAGAATCTATCAGGAGGTACGGCGAAGACCCCGATATGTTGTGCGAACTGTCCATGGTGCTTCCAATGAATAATAAACTGGTCGTCTGCGCCTATCATAATGTAGGGTACGCCTGTATAGAAGAACTTGTCCGCCAGGGCGCCGACATCCAGCTTATCTTTACCCATGAAGATTCGCCCTCGGAGAAAATCTGGTTCAGATCGGTGCGAGAACTTGCGGATCGGCATGGGATACCTTATATTACCACTGAAATAAATGAACCGGAAAACCTCGCACGGATAGCGAAAATAGCCCCGGATTTCATCCTCTCTTTCTACTACCGCAACATGATCAGTCCTGAGGTGCTCAACCTGTCAGCCAAAGGGTCACTCAACCTGCATGGCTCTTACCTGCCCATGTACCGCGGGCGGGTTCCGGTTAACTGGGCCGTCATCAATGGTGAAACCGAAACAGGTGCCACCCTGCACTACATGGTAGAGAAACCGGATGCCGGTGATATAGTTGATCAGGAAAAAGTCCAAATTTTACTTACCGACACAGCTCTGGATGTCTTCAATAAGCTAACAGATGCTGCAGTGAGAGTGATCCGTCGTGCATGGCCGCAGCTGGTGGCCGGCACAGCGCAGCGTGTCCCTATGGACTTGAAAGCAGGTAACTACTGCGGCGGCAGGAAGCCGGAGGATGGCCGAATCGACTGGCATAAGAGTGCCATACAGATCTATAACCTGATCAGGGGGGTTACCCACCCCTACCCCGGTGCCTTTACCACTCTGGATGACAGGAAGGTCATCATCTGGAAAGCCTGGCCGGTGGATGGAAACGGCGAACCGGGACAGGTTGTCTCGGTCAACCCGCTACTGGTTGGAACCGGTCAGGGATTATTAGAGATCAAAGTGCTGCAGGTGGAGGGTGAAGAGGAAACCACCGCCAAAGAGTTTACTGACAGCAGAATGATTGATACTGTAATTTTTGCATAAAAAAAACCAACCGGCTTCGAGAAATGAGTCATATGCAAGGCGCCCAAGGAGCGGGATGCGAGGCGTAGCAGCGCTACGTTGAGCAACACGCGACGCAGGGCAACGCCGCAGACGGCCATTTGTCAGAGCCGTACTAAGGAGAACAAACAAATGAAGGTACTGATTCTAGGCGTCAACGGCTTTATCGGCAACGCCCTCACCCACCGCATCCTGACCACCACCGACTGGGAGGTCCACGGCCTGGACATGGCCTGCGACAAGCTGGAGCGGTCAATAGGAAACTCCCGTTTTCATTTCCTCGAAGGTGATATAACCATCAACAAGGAGTGGATCGAGTACAATATCAAGAAGTGCGACGTAGTCTTGCCACTGGTTGCGATCGCCACGCCTGTCACCTATGTGAAGGATCCCCTCCGGGTCTTCGAGCTCGATTTCGAGGAAAACCTGAAGATCATCCGTCTCTGCTACAAATACAAGAAAAGGGTGATCTTCCCTTCAACCTCAGAGGTATACGGGATGAGCCCGGACCGGGAATTCGACGAGGAGACATCGCCGCTCATGCTCGGTCCGATCAGCAAGGAGCGCTGGATCTATTCCTGCGCCAAGCAGATGCTCGACCGGGTGATCTACGCCTACGGCAATCACGAGGGACTCCGCTACACCCTGTTCCGGCCTTTCAACTGGATCGGCCCCAAACTCGACAGCATCAGCACCGCCAAGGAAGGGAGTTCCCGGGTCCTGACCCAGTTCCTCTATAACATCCTGGCTGGCGAACCGATCCAATTGGTGGACGGAGGCAGCCAGCGCCGATCATTCACCTTCATCGAGGATGGCATCGACTGCCTGATGAAGATCATCGCCAATGAAAACGGCGCTGCTGACAGCGGTATATTCAACATCGGTAATCCTACCAACGATCTGTCAGTCAGGGAGTTGGCAGAAAAACTGATCGCCCTGGTAAAGGAGTACCCTGATTATCGTGACAAGGCCGACAACTGCAAGATCGTCGAAGTCTCTTCCGGCGAATTTTACGGCAAGGGTTACCAGGATATGCTGACCAGGGTACCGTCTGTGAAGAACGCCAAGGTACGTCTTGGTTGGGAACCTAAGACCTCTGTAGACGACGCTCTTCGCAAGACCCTGGATTTTTACCTGATCGAGGACAGGGAGAAGATCGAGCACCTGCTGTGAATAAAATACAATCGGTCAATCAATGTTGACGACAAACGAGCAAACAATCATAGCCCTCAAAGTTGACGTGGACACCTACGTGGGGACCCGCGACGGAGTGCCGCAGCTTCTGAAGATATTGGAGCGCTTTGGCATCAAGGCGACATTTTACTTTTCACTCGGTCCGGATAATTCGGGTAAAGCGATCCGGCGCATATTCCGCAAGGGTTTTCTCAAGAAAATGCTCCGCACCCGCGCTCCGTCGATGTATGGGTTGCGGACAATGCTGTATGGAACGTTTCTTCCAGCACCGTTTATCGGCAAACAGTTGCCTGATGTGCTGCTCAGCGTCAGAGCGGCCGGACATGAAGCTGGTATTCACTGCTGGGACCATGTCAAGTGGCACGATTATCTGTCCCGGTTCCCGAAACAAGCCACTTCAAGAGAGCTTGACCGGGCAAACACGGTTTTCGAGGAGATCTTCGGCTGTCGTGCCAAGACGACAGCAGCACCAGGCTGGACTGTTACAGCCGATTCTCTTGAAATACAGGACACTCTGGGACTTACCTACTGCAGTGATTCCAGAGGGTACTCACCGTTTATTCCGACAATGAACGGCCGGACATTCAAGACTCTGCAGATACCTTCGACCTTGCCGACAATGGATGAGCTGCTCGGAGAGAACGGGATTACCCTTGAAACCATCAACGAAAAGTATCTCCAGCTTTTGAAACCAGGGCTCAACGTTCATACTATTCATGCCGAGCTGGAAGGAAATGCCCTGAGCAAAACTTTTATCGAATTGCTTGAGCGACTGACCGAACGTAACGTCCGCTTCATGACCCTTGCCGAGGCGGCGACCGAGTTCGGGGCGAAAGCGCCAAGCTGTGATCTTCGGATGACCTATATTGAAGGGCGCGCAATGCCGGTGGCGCTTCAGGCTGCTGAAGGTTGTGATACGCATTGACATCAAAGCAAGCTCACGATTTATTTGATCAGGTCTGATCCGACTGTTATTTTTTTTGCTCCCTTAACTCCCCTTGTGAAAAAAGAAAAATCACCCGATAAAGACAGTACTTGTAGAATTCCGAAAACAGGAGTCTGAGACTTCCCCCATGGCTCCACCACTGCTCTGTCGAGTTTTTGTTGGCAACCGGATGAGGATAAATGGCAATGTCCTTGGGCAAAATGCTTCTGAATATAAGAAGTGACCTCTTCATATGATATCGTGACGTAATCAACAGCATAGATCTTACATTATATTTAAGCAGCATCTCTCGTGCGAAAATTGCGTTTTCAAGGGTATTGCGGGAAGCTTTTTCAAGATAGACTTCGTCACCGCTCCGCTCCCCGCTTTTTTCAGAGTACAGGTCGGTCTTCTTGACCAGTGGATCAACACCGATCAGAAAGAGATGCTCTCCCTTGCCACCTCTGTACAGCTTTATCCCCTCGTCTACTCTGCCTCTCCCGCCGGTAAGGACAACGATGGCATCAGTATTATAGTCTCTTTCCCTGTAGGAGAAAGTTTTGTACACGAAATCGATAAAAAGCGCGGAAACAAGAAAAGCCAGAAGTATCAGTACCGAGATCAGACCCTTTAGAAGAGTAAACAATGCATCACCTTTAATCACGTATAGTATAAAAAATACTTGAATTTAACTACCGATTCTGTTATCAATTATTACTTCAGTTACTCAGGGGGTATGTTCATGTCAAAAATATGTGAAATATGCGGTAAAGGTCCAAGCTTCGGGAATAATGTTAGTCACGCAAACAATAAAACCCGTCGTACCTGGCATCCTAACCTGCAGAAAATTAAAGCTATTCGTCAAGGCACGGTAAGAAGTATCAAGGTCTGCACCCGCTGCATCCGCTCTGGTCACGTAACCAAAGCTCTCTAAAAATTTTCCGTATCAAGAATTGCATGCCGCACTTTTTATTATAAAGAGTGCGGCTTTATTTTGCCTACCTGTAGCTGGCTACAACCTCGATCTCGATATCAACACCTTTCGGCAAAGCACTCACCTGCACGGTTGACCGTGCGGGATATGGTGCAGTGAACCTTCTTCCGTAAATATCATTAACAACCCCGAAATCCGCTAGATTGGTCAGATAAATTGTGCTCTTGACTACATTATCAAAACCGATGCCGGAAACCTTAAGAAGAGCCTCGATATTTTGCATAACCTGCTCGGCCTGAATTGTAATTTCGCCTTTCATGACCTCACCCGTCGCAGGGTCAATCGGTATCTGACCAGAAAAAAAAATGAATCCGTTTACCCTGACGCCTTGCGAATAGGGACCTATTGCTGACGGTGCCTTATCAGTACTGATAATGTCCTTTTTCATAGTCAAGCTCCTTTCAACCTCTTAATCTTTCAACCTGAGTCACACCGGCGAGCTTCATGATAGCATTCATGACTTTTCTCAGGTGATCGAGGTCAGTAACTTCAACCTCAAAGATATTTACGCCCATTCTGTCGACTGTACTCTGGATATGAGCACTTATGATATTGGCTTCACAATTGGTTATAGCCTGACTGATATTGGCGAGTATTCCTTTCTGGTCATGGCATGCCACCCTGATTTTTACCGGCAGAGCTGATTTCTTATCCCTGCTCCAGGCGATCTCGACACGCCTTTCGGGATCGCTGCCAAGAGCAAGAGGACAATCGAAAGAGTGAACAGTAACACCTCTTCCCCTCGTAATAAATCCGACTATTTCATCACCGGGCAGTGGGTTGCAGCATTTCCCGAACCTGACCATAACATCATCCACTCCTCCAATCTGTATGGCACTCGAAGGCTTCCCTTTAAGCTTGGAGATGATCTTAGATACACGTGATTCCGGCTTTTCCGAGACAGGTTCCGGCTTTACTCCGGGAGACAGCTTGCCTGCCAACTGGGCGGAGGAAAGCTTGCCATAACCGATTGCCGCCATGAGATCTTCTTCAGCATGAAGCCCGAATTCAACGGCAACTCGCTTCAGATCCCCGCTTTTAGAGAGTTTTGAAAAATTGAGAGAGTAGCGTCGAAACTCCTTTTCACAAATCTCGCGCCCCAGTGTGATACTCCGCTTTCGCTCTTCAGTCTTTATCCATGCCCTGATCCTGTTCCTTGCACGTGAACTCCTGACAATTTTGAGCCAGTCTTTGCTGGGAGTGTGATGAGGAGATGTTATGACTTCTATAATATCGCCGTTTTGGAGTTCATGCTTCAGTGGGACGAGCCTGCCGTTCACCTTCGCACCAACACATCTGTGACCGACATCGCTATGTACACTGTAAGCAAAATCTATCGGAGTCGACCCCTTGGGAAATGATTTAACATCTCCCTTCGGAGTGAACACATAAACCTCTTCTGGAAAAAGTTCGACCTTTACGCTGTCCATGAACTCCCGGGAATCCTGAAGTTCCTGCTGCCACTCCAGAAGTTGCCTGAGCCACGCAAACCGCTTTACCTCACGCTCATCATATCCCTTTCCCTCCTTGTACTTCCAGTGAGCAGCGATACCTGCCTCTGCCACCCGGTGCATCTCGTAACTCCTGATCTGCACCTCCATACGCTCACCTGTCGGACCTATGACCGTTGTATGAAGGGACTGGTACATATTCCCCTTCGGCATAGCAATATAATCCTTGAAGCGCCCGGGAATAGGCTTCCAGGTTGAGTGAACAATACCCAGCAGCTCATAACAGGCTCGAATATCATCGACCAGAACCCTTATGGCAACAAGGTCGTAGATCTGGTCAATATCTACATTCCGCTTGACCATTTTCCGATATATTGAATAAAGGTGCTTGCTGCGACCGGAAACCTCACCCTTTATCCCGTGTTCGGCAAGCTTGTCGGTTATGACCTTCTTTACCTCGGAGATATAGGCTTCCCTCTCCTTCTTTTTTGTACTTACCTTTGAAGCAAGATCTTCATATACCTCCGGGTCGAGATACCTGAACGAAAGGTCTTCAAGTTCGCTTTTAATCGATTGAATTCCGAGGCGATGAGCAATAGGAGCGTAAATATCAAGTGTCTCACGGGCAATAGTACGCTGTTTAAGCTCAGGCTGGTACTGCAGGGTCCGCATATTATGAAGCCGGTCAGCAAGTTTAATGAGAATGACCCGGATGTCATCTGACATGGCAAGAAGCATCTTGCGGAAATTCTCCGCCTGACTCTCTTCTTTAGTCTTAAAGTGAATTTTTCCGATTTTTGTGACGCCATTGACAAGGCTTGAAACCTCTTCGCCGAACATCTCTGAAAGTTCTTCCAGAGTAGTAAGAGTATCCTCTACAGTATCGTGAAGAAGTCCGGTTACGACGGAAGGGACATCCAGTTTCAGATCCGCAAGTATGGCAGAGACTTCCATCGGGTGGACAAGGTAAGGCTCTCCGGAAAGGCGTGTCTGGCCCTGATGAACCTTGGCGCAGTAGACATAGGCCTTGCGGATGATATCAAGGTCGGCAGAGGTGTTGTACGAAGAGACCTTGTTCAATATGTCATTTAATCGGATCATTGTTTCCCGGGTATACTTGATAAAACAAAGGCGACGATTTAATACCGTCGCCTAAGGCGTCAATCTAACGATGGTAACGCAAGAAATTTACTTGGATCCGCGACGCCCGGAAAAATCGTATTTAACCTTGCCTGCTGCGATTTCACGTAAAGAAAGGACTACATTCTTGTTTTCGCTCTTGTTCTCAATAAGCGGCTTCGCACCCTTGTAATGCTGCTTTACCCTTTTTGCAGCAAGCATCACCAGCAAAAAGCGGTTATCTACATGTTCCAGACAATCTTCAACTGTAACTCGTGCCATGACAATACTCCCTTCAGAGAAATCTCTGATAAACTCAGTTGATGTTGAACTCAGCGCCAATATAGTCGATAACAATACTTGTCCGGTGCCGCTCGGCGATAATTATCGACTTCAACTCTTCTACTGCCTTGCTGAACTGGTCATTAACAATTATGTAATCGTACCATCTTGCTTCAGGAATCTCGGAAGCGGCATTGGTGACTCTTTTATCAATGACCTCTTTTGAATCCGAATTCCTGCCTTCAAGCCTTCTTTTCAATTCACTGAAACTCGGGGGAAGGATGAAAATGTTAACCCCCTGGGCCTGCGACTCCTTAAGCTTCGCTGCACCCTGGCAATCGATATCAAGGATCAGGTCGATCCCGTCAACCCTGCTCTCCTCCAGTGTTTTAAGCGATGTGCCGTACAGATTTCCGTGAACTTCAGCCCATTCAGCAAACTCCCCGTTTTCAGCCATCCGGAGAAACCTTTCCCGATCGACAAAGAAATAATCTTTTCCTTCGATCTCTCCCGGCCTGGCTTTACGAGTCGTGAAGCTGATAGAGTGCCGTAACTCAGGGAAAATGTCAAGGAGTTCCCGGCAGAGCGTTGTCTTACCGGCACCGGAAGGGGCGGATATTATGTACAGTATACCAGGGCGCTTCATCTTGAACCTTCCCGAAAATTTTACTCTATATTTTGAACCTGCTCTCTTACCTTTTCAAGTTCCGACTTCATTTCAACGACCAGAGCTGCAATATCGGCATCATTTGCCTTCGAACCGATGGTATTCACCTCGCGGTTTATCTCCTGAAGCAGGAAGTCCAGCTTCCGGCCTACAGGCTCTGAAAGACTTATGACTGAGAAAAACTGCTTGAAATGGCTTCTAAGGCGAACAAGCTCTTCAGTAATGTCCATTCGATCAGCAAGCATGGCAACTTCCTGGGCCAGCCGCGACTCATCGATCTGGGTTTCCCCCATAAAGCGGTCAATCCTCTCTCTCAACCGGGCGGCATTGGATGACACTGCAACAGGCGCAAAAGATGCCACTTTTTCAACCAGGCTGATAACAGATTCGACCCTGCCCCTTATCTCCGTGTCCAGAGACTCCCCTTCCTTTCGCCTCATTGACTCAAGACTCTCAATTGCGCCACCTAGAGCAGAAAAGAGAACTGGTACGACCTGGTCAAGGTCAAGTGAAATTTCCTGATAAGACAGGACATCCTTCTGTGCAAGAACATGCGCCAGTGAAACAGACTCTTGCAGCTCCAGCTCATTTCCTATTTTCGTAAATATGTCATAATAGGCTTTTGCCAGAGGGAGATTGGCCTGGGGAGGGGTCACCCCTTCAGACGATTGATCGAACTGGATGTAGATATCGATTTTCCCGCGCCTGAACCGTTCTGAAACGCGTTTGCGGATTTCATTTTCTATAGCAAAGAATTGGCGAGGTATTTTTACAGACAGTTCGGAATAGCGATGGTTGACCGAGCGCAATTCAACTGAAATTTTTCCAACCAACGTATTTTCTTCGGATTTTCCATAACCGGTCATGCTCATCAACATAAACACTCTCCCCTAACAGCTACTTCCTATTGTACTTGCTTTCCCATCGCCATGCATCGGTTACGATGGTCTCAAGATTGTCATATTTGTATTCAAGACCTAGAACTTTTTGCGCCTTTTCTGCAACGGCCACCAGCATCGCCGGGTCACCAGGCCTTCTGGGCGACTCTATGACTGTGAAATCCACGCCGCTCACCCTCCTGACAACTTCAATTACTTCGCGGACAGAATAGCCTCTGCCGTAACCGACATTCACTATCGTCGAATCCCGCCCGCCCTGAAGATACGAAAGCGCGGAGAGATGCGAGGCTGCAAGGTCTTCGATATGGATATAGTCGCGGATTCCGGTTCCATCAGAGGTATCATAGTCAGTTCCGTATATCGCGACAGAATCGCGCATGCCCAGAGCCGCCTGACAGGAGACCTTGATCAGATGCGTCGCTTCAGGAGTTCTCTGTCCAATCCTGGACTGAGGGTCGGCACCGGCAACATTGAAATAACGGAGCGCCACATACCTCATTGAATGTGCTGCGGCTGCATCGCGAAGCATCCATTCGCTCATCAGCTTTGAGGTGCCGTAAGGGTTTATCGGAACTGTCGGGCTCTCCTCCGAAGCATAGCCTCCCGGAGGCAACCCGTAGACAGCAGCAGTACTCGAAAAGACAAACTTTTCAACGCCATGCCTTACACAAACATCCAGAAGATTGAGTGTGTTTCGCGTATTGTTAGTGTAATACTTTAATGGTTTAACCACCGACTCCGGTGCAATAATAGCAGCGGCGAAGTGAAGAACGGTTTTGAATTTGTGAGAGGCAAAAACTGATTCAAGCTTTTCCGTATCCGACAGATCACCTGTTATCAGCTCTTCACCATTAAGAAGGGCATCAGGAAAACCAGTGGAGAGATTGTCGAAGACCACAACCGCATAACCCGCCTCGGAGAGCTGTCTAACCACGTGACTACCAATGTATCCGCAACCACCTGTAACAAGTATTTTTTCCAAAATATTCACTCTCCGTAATTTTGAAGCACTTTTTCAATAATATTGGTCGTTGATTTACCATCGACAAACGTTACAAGTTCGACGCGGCCGCCACCTGCTTCGACAATTTCCCGGCCTACAACGCCTTCAAGAGTATAGTCGCCCCCCTTGACAAGCACATCCGGTTGAATAGCCCGAATAAGCTCAAGCGGGGTATCGTTTTCAAAAATTACAATATAGCTGATACAATCAAGAGCAGCAAGTATGTGAGCACGCTCAGCTTCACAGATGAGAGGACGCTTCTCGCCCTTGAGTCGCCGGATGGAAGCGTCACTGTTGAGGCCGAGTATGAGTATATCTCCGAAAGAGCGCGCTTTTTGCAGATACTTTACATGCCCGACATGAAGGAGGTCGAAACAACCGTTTGTGAATACGATCTTTTTGCCCCTTGCCCTCTCATCGGCGATAACAGCGATTAGAGCGTCCAGGTTCTTTATCTTTATATCGCTATCGAGATGCTCTCTGCCGACTTCATCCATTATCTCCTGGGGAGTCAGCTTTGATGTACCGAGCTTTCCTACAACAACCCCTGCAGCGGTATTAGCCAGTCGGGCTGAATCCTCCAGTGAAAACCCTCCGGCAATGCCGAGGGTCAGGACAGAAATTACGGTATCCCCGGCCCCGGTAACATCGTAAACTTCCCGTGCTACTGTCGGGATATGGAGCGGAGTTTCTGCAGGGCGAAAAAGCGACATTCCCGCTTCACTTCTTGTTATGAGCAATGCAGAAAGCTCAAGCTCATTGAGAAGTTTTCCTGCAGCAACAGCTAAGGAGCTCTCATCTGTTATCGAAATTCCCGATGCAATCTCGGCCTCTTTCCGGTTGGGAGTCAAAAGGGTCGCCCCGCGGTATCTGGAATAATCACTCCCTTTGGGATCTATGACAACGGGTACGCCATAGCGCTTTCCGACCTCAATGACACTCCTGAGAATGTTCGGGGTGAGAACTCCTTTAAGATAGTCAGAGACGATAAACAGGCTGAACTCGCTGCCACTGTTTTCCAAAAATGAAATAATCCTGTTTTCATTAAACTCATCAATGGACTCTCTCGTTTCACGGTCTATCCTGACAATTTGCTGATTGGCAGCCATGACCCTGGTCTTTTTCCCTGTAGTCCTGTTAGACCCTGCAAACAGGGCAGCGGTCTCAACTGACATCTCTGCGAAGATACTCCTCAAAAGTGTCCCGTTCTCATCATCCCCTATCACACTACAAACAGAGACGTTGCAACCCAGGGAATGAAGATTGTTTACGACATTGCCTGCCCCTCCGAGCCTCAAGTCCTCACGTAACACATCGACCACCTGGACAGGTGCTTCAGGAGATATCCTCTCGGCTTTTCCCCATAAATACTCATCAAGCATCAAATCGCCGATTACAAGGGCCTTTAACCGCTTAACACCTATAAAGAAAGATTCAATTTGTTTCCTGTCCATCAATGACTCCATTAATGATGCTTCTATAAGTGACCGGAAAGGGGTGAAACGGGCTTTACGCAGGAACACCAGGTTCCTAACTCGCGGTTTTGTCCAGTATCCCGGCTGCCAGGAGCGGAATCATGATTTCATGATGCCCGGTTATGGAATACCCCCTGCTTTTTCCTGAAGTAGGTCTCTTGACCACGTTTTGCAGCGGTCTGTAGTGCTGCTGCATGTCAAAGTTTGCCGTAGTGAAATGATCCACATGATGGCCAAGATTCTGGGCAATGGATAAAGCTTTCAGAAAAACTTCCGGCAGGATTACCGCACTTCCGATATTCAGATATACACCGCCGTCACCCAGCTCACTTACTATCGAGGTAAGAAGCCGGAAATCCGTAAACGTGGCCTGACCAATGGCTGCCCCGTCCGCTTCCGGATGCTGGTGCACGATGTCAGTGCCGATTGCAACATGAACAGTTACAGGAACGCCCCTGTTCACGCATGTGGCAAGCAGACTGTACTCCTGAAAAGGATTGTTGTTGTCAATTATGAAACGTCCGACTGATTCTCCATACCCCATCCCGCTGGTAACTCCAAACTTTATGGCACGATTGATATCCCGACCGGTCTCTTCAGCCATACCGAATGTGCCGCAGTGCAGCACTGCCCCGACATCTTCACTGGTCTCGCCGATAAGCGACAGTTCGTAATCGTGAATTGAACCTGAACCGTTCATGGCCACAGCTGTAATCATATCTGCATCTATAAGTGCTTTGAGAACGGGTTGGAGACCGCATTTTATCACATGACCGCCCATTGCCAGGATAACAGGTTTACCCTTTTTTCTGGCAGCCACTACAGCATCGATGACATTCAAAAGCGACTCGGCGCCAAGCTGCTTCGGCAGAGCTGCGAGCAACTGACCAACAGACATCCCCTTGGAGATTGCGGAGGCGCTGTCGCGTGAAAAAACCATCTTGTTCTTTCTGTCCTTGATCGGATAGGTCTTTACTCTTGATAAATCAAAAGGTGTATGACGCATGGTTCTCCTTTGGCTCTGTCCGACCGGGATCGCGGAACTGTCGGCAAAAAACCAGCCATAAAGTTAAGGTCATCAAATATTACATCGCTGCAAGCAACTCCTGCATCCACGCCACAGAGTTCTTTACTTCAATCCTTTTGATTCTTAACGGATCGGATGCCGGGTCACAAAAACCGTTGTCCGTGGTGAACAAACCGGTATAGCCGATCTCCTGAGCGGCCTTGATCGTATCATCAGTGTAACTTCCATACGGCCAGCAGAGATAAGGGCAGGCACGCCCCAATTCGCTCTCCAGGCGGAGCTTTGATTCAACCAGTTCATTTATTAGCTCTGCACCGGATAGTCCGGCGCATCTGCGATGAGAAATCGTATGTGAATAGAAGCGAAAAAGTTCATCCTCTTCAATACTCCTGATCAGATCCCAGTCAAGAACAACACGATTTGATTCACCGGATTGAATGCAAACTTTGGCAGCCTCATGAAGAGGTATATCAGAAAAGTCCCTGATGCCACCATTGGAAGAAGAATCCACCCTGCCGGTTATAATAAAAAATGAGGCATGAAATTTTAGCTTTTTGAGAACCGGAATTGCATACAGATAATTATCCAGCCAGCCATCATCAAATGTTAAAACAACAGCCTTATTGCCTATCTCATGACCCTTGCGAAGAGCTCCCATCAAGTCATCAATCGAAAGGGTGATAAAACCGGATTTGGCAAGAAATGTCATCTGAGCGGCAAAAACTTCAGGCGTTACCGTAACTGTGTCCCCGGCATGAGGATTAATATGATGATAGATGAGCACTGGCACAGACATCTTGTTTTGCCCTTTCCGACCGGTCTACATCTCGGCAGTCTTTCATACGAGCTTATCTCAGACCTGGTAGTACTCCCTGTACCACGTTATGAAACGGCTGACACCCTCTTCAATGGATATTGAAGGATTGAATGATACGTCAAGCATCAAATCCGATATATCGGCATAGGTTGCAGTAACATCACCTTTCTGCATTGGCAGAAGATTTTTGATCGCCTTTCTCCCGATGCACTCTTCAAGCAATTCGATGAATCTCAGTAATTCTACCGGCTTATTATTGCCGATATTGTAAATGCGATATGGAGCATAACTTGTTCCAGGGTCTGGAGAATCCGAGTCCCAGTCAGGATTCGCTTCAGGGGTTTTATCAACCACCCTTACAACCCCTTCGATAATATCATCAATATAGGTAAAATCCCGCCGCATCATCCCGGAATTAAAGACATCGATCGGCTTGCCCTCGAGAATTGCCTTGGTAAAAAGGAAAGGCGCCATATCAGGTCTGCCCCAGGGCCCGTATACAGTAAAAAAGCGGAGACCGGTGGTAGGAAGACCGTACAGACTTGAATAGGTGTGAGCCATAAGCTCATTTGCCTTTTTTGTGGCTGCATACAGGGAAAGAGGATGGTCTACATTCTGATGAATTGAAAAAGGCATCCTGGTATTGGCCCCATAGACAGAGCTTGATGAAGCATAGACAAGGTGCCTGACCCCATGGTGCCGACATCCTTCCAGAATATTCATGAATCCGACAATATTGCTATCAATGTATGCATGTGGGTTCTGAAGAGAGTAGCGCACCCCTGCCTGACCCGCAAGGTTGACAACGACATCAAAGCACTCCCTGGCAAAAAGCTGATTCAGGTCATCCCGGTCTTCAAGTGAGGCCTTAACAAATGTGAAGCCATTCAGCGACTCCAGAAGCTTCAATCTATCCTGTTTCAGGCCGGCATCATAATAATGGTTGAGATTGTCCAGACCGGTTACCTGATTACCTGAATCAAGCAGACTCTTGCAGAGATGATAACCTATGAATCCGGCAGCGCCTGTTACCAGAACTTTTCTCATTACTGATTCCCTCTTCCATGGATTCACCCCTGATCCAGCAGGCGCCGGCCTCTACGAGTAACTCTCCAGTATTTTCACGAAAATTTTCATCGTTGACCTATCATCTACGAATGATACGAGTTCTACCCGGCAAGCCGTAAGCCTGTTTCAACCCGGCCCCGAATCCGGCCAATGGCGTTAGACGCTTTGAAGCAGCTTCTCATGATGTGGTAAAGCGGAATCATCAGAATAAATAAGACGATACTCAGGTGCTTGCCAATACGTGAAACCGCAGTCTGCCATGAAATGATACCTTTTGCATACAATTTCCATATTTCGTATACATTATCATATCTTATGTACAATTTACTGAGACCACTGATTGATATGTAGGGTCTGGCCATATAATCATCATAAAGGTGAAAAATATCCTCCACATTGTTGAGTGTGTCGACATTTTTAGTTGTTTGTTGTTCCGGGTGAACCCGGAAAGAGATCAAAGGCTCGGTCAAAAAGGCTAGGTTACCCTGTTCAAGAAGATGAAACCACATCTCCTGATCAACGATCTGCCGATAATGAGGCAGGAACCCGCGAGCAGCATCCCTTTTTCTGAACATGACAACAGTGGGCTCTCCGATCAGGTTTTTCTGCTCTTTAAGGCAACGATTAATAACATCGGTACCGGAAAATACTGCGTTTCTCTTGAATCTGGACTCACTTTTAATTTTTCGGGATCGGGTATCTATGAAATCCCGCGAGGAAGCTACTAATGAAATCAAGCTATCAGTTTCAAGAATGGACACCATTTGTTTCAGGGCGTCAGGTGAAGACAAAAGGTCGTCACCGAATACATATTTGATGAGTTCTCCTTTAGCGCGAGCCAGACAGAGATTCCAGTTTTCCACCATTCCCAGATTTTCAGAGTTGACACTGAACCTGATTCTGCTGTCACGCTCGACATATCTGCCGACCACAACAGCAGTGTCATCGCTTGAGCAGTCATCAATGATAATGAGCTCAAAATCTGCAAAACTTTGATCCAGAACCGATTCGATCGTTTCAGGCAGATACCGCGCATAATTGTAGGTCGGGATGCAGACACTTACTTTGGGAATGGGCATTCCGGATAAACCGCCATAATTGAACTTGAATAGATCCTGATTTCCCACGAGCACATACTTTCATTTCGTGGACAGCTAGCTGAGAAAACAGTCAGGTGCGCCATAAACACCGCACCTCAAACAGACAGAAGATAATTACTGCCGAAGGGGCTGCTTTACTACGCTATGAGGCTGCAGAAGCGCGTCCACGGCATGCAGAACTTCTTTAGTTTCCATCTCCGACAGGCAGCGACTTTCCGGCTCCCTGCCGGGACAACCCACTCCTCTGCAAGGGACACACTCCCACTCCTTCTGCAGCATCATGACGCTCCGGGAAGGACGATTCCCCTTAAAGATGGCACGCTGACTCTCTGCCGGGACCGAGTTATCCCAGGGTCCCCAATAAACAGCGGGAGTAGGACCATATAGGGCCACCACAGGAATCCCGGTTGTCGCGGCAAGGTGAGTGATCGCCGTATCCAGGCCAACGTAGAGGGAGGCCCCGGTCAACAGACATGTCATCTGATTCAGAGTAAATATTCCGGGTACGATGAGCGGCCGATGTCGGCATGACAATGCGGCAACCTTCAGTTGCTCGATCTCTGCCGGCAATGGCGACGAGGTCCACACCGGCTGAAGCCCGTACCTTGCGACAATAGAGTCGCTCACTTCAACAAACCGCTCCAGCGGCCACAGCTTATATTGGCCTCTCGCAAAGGGGTGGACGACAAAATACGACCCATTGCTTTTCAATCCGGCAAGCACTTCAGCCACCTTAGACTCATCAGCTTCATCCCAGAACACCTTGCATTCGAGTAGTTCTGTGTTGAGTCCGAGCAGATCAGCTACCACTTTACAGCGATACGCTATATGCTCATCAGGCACATACCTTACAGGATCAGTCAGCAAAAGTCTTTTCCAGAAGCTCTTTGCCAGACCGTCATCTGCCCAGAAACCGATCCGCCGCCTTTTGCCGGCGAGCAGGACGGCAATATTCCCGCGGTCAGCATAATTCAGGTTGATCGCCATGTCGTACTGCCTGAAAATTCGGCCGAAATAGCCTTTACCCTCGACATGAACATTCCTGTCAATATCGAATTGCTCGGAATAAATAACCTGCCTGACCCTCGAATCCTTTTCGAGAAATTCGCCGGTTTTCCGGTTGACAAGAAAATCGATAGCGGCATCCGGATAAGCGGTTTTCAGGATTTTGATCAGAGGCGTGGCAAGGATCACATCACCGATAAGGCGCATGCAGCAGATCAAGATCGTTCGGGGTGGAGGGTCTGATATTTTATGCTTTACTGTGGTCATTGGTAACCGTACTCATGTGGTGATAAGTTTGTAATGCTTCTTGCTAAGTTCCAGACCAAAAAGACCTTCAAGCTTCATGAGGAAGCGGTGTTTTTTCTCCCGTTTTGTCAGAGGATGGTCGGGGTCGGTCTGAAACAGTGGAGCAGGTGTTATTGGCAGCCATCCGGCCATAACGGCAGGATGATTACCTGTGAATTCGCGTAAGACCGACTGGTCCATCTGCGAGTAATCTATTCGTTTCGGCGCCTTGCTCCAGTACCGTTCAACCTTTTCCGCCTTGCGGTTCATCTCATCTTCACTCCGCACCCAGCCATAATGGTAGATTGTGGCATCTGCGAGTGCCGCCCTGGGGTACCTGCCACGCTTGTTAGTCTCAAGAACGAGAAAAAAGAGGCCATCCGGGGAGTAGGATCGGAGGGAGTTTCTGATGATGCGAGGGGCCCGCCGGTACCAACCGGGGCTCCAGGCGTAAGTCCAGGGATTGCCATAGAAGTGGAGATAATCAAAGACCAGCGCCTCTACCCTGTCGTCTTCGAGGTGACGCTCCATCGCTGCCCGTATCCGGGGCAGATCTTCTTCATGAAGCACCTCGTCGCCCTCAAGATAGAAAGCCCAGTCTCCGGTGCAGTTGAAATGAGCGATGTTCTTCTGCTGGCCATAGACGTACCCTTTCACCTGCATCTTCTCGTTCCAGCTGCTCTCAATGATCCGGATCTTGGGATCCCCGATCGCCCGTACCATATCGATGGTCCGATCCTCGCTCGGCCCTACGTTGACGATGAACTCATCGCAGAGAGGAAGGGCGGAACGGATAGACTCGACAAAGGGATACCCGAGAATCTCGCCGTTTCTGAGAAACGTGAAACAACTTACTTTCATTGCATGTTCACCATGATGCTCGTCCCCCTCAATAGTAGTGGAGTGTCCCGCCAAACCACTTTTCCCGTAGCGAGTGGCCAAAGCTGGCACGCTCAACCGTCCGGTGACAGAAGTTGACGATCTTCCCCCGGTTACGGATAAGAAACCTCTTCCACCAGGTGAGTTTCCACTTCTTCCGGAAGTGCGCCCGATGTTCCGGGCCATAACATCTGCCGAGGATCTCGGCCTTGATGTAATCCTGTGTCACGCACCCGAAATGGTGCATAAACGAACGACCGGTCGTGGCGAGGGTGAACGCCGCATATCGGGCGCGCCAGAAAAAGTCGGTGTCCTCTGAACCGCCGATGGTGAAGTTCTCGTCAAAGCCGCCGATCGTTCCGAAGACCTTTCGCCGCACCATGAAGCAGACCCCGTGGGCTTCCCCGTTTCTTTTCACCTGGCCCATCTTCGCCATATAACTTTCGGCGTAAGCAGCGAGGTCATAGTTGTACTCCCCTTCGCGGAGGGCCGGGCTTATGATGTCGATGTCAGTCTCGCCGGCAAATTCGAGCAATCCTTCAAGCCAGCCTCGGGGGAGTATGACATCGTTGTTTAGAATCACCACCCAGGTGGCATCACCCGCCGATACCCCCTGGTTCCAGGCAGCGGCACATCCGAGATTGCGCTGATTGCTGATAACGGTCAGCCAGTTGAGGGTCGCAAGGTAGTCGCCGGTGCCGTCGGTGGAACCGTTGTCTACAACAAATACCCGTGCACACTCCCCAGTGGTCTCCCTGAGGCTTTCCAAACAGCTCCGGGTGTAATGAAGTTGATTGAATACAGGGATGACTATGTCTACCAGTATGGGTGCCTTTTTCGTGACGCCTGCTGTATTACGTTCCATCAGTGCCTCTTACGAACCATTTCCATGGCTTTTGCATACTTGCAGAAGGTATAGCAGGCATAGAGGGAGGAGAGGATAAATCCATCACGACCCTCGAGGACGCCCCCCTTAATGACATACATCTTGAAAAAAGTGAATATCGGATGCACCAGTAACGACACCATACCTGGTCGACGACCATCCGTAATCATCTGTTCGGCTGCCAGAGTCGAGTAGCGCTCCATCCTCCGAAGGTAGTCGCCAGCCCCCTCGTAGGTAAAGTGCAGAAGATTGCCTGAAAGAGTGCTGACTAATCCTTGACAACTCACCGCCTCATGGACGGCCCTTTCGCCATAGCGGCACGTGTTCCGGTCATAAAGCCGCAGGTTGTAGTCGGGGTACCAGCCGCAACGCCTGATCCAGCGACTGCCGAAATAGTTTTCCCTGGCCACCCTGAAACCATCGTACTTTCCAAAATGAGCGGACAGTATGGAACTCTTCAACATCGGCGACACCCGCTCGTCGGCATCAATGTTGAATATCCAGTCGTTTACCGCAAGGTCCGCCGCTATATTCTTCTGTCGACCGAACCCTTCCCATGCCCGCTCGTAAAACCTGACTTTAGGATGACTGCTGCATATATTGCTGGTCCGGTCGCTGCTGCCTGAGTCGACAACAATAATTTCATCTGCGAAATCAAGACTGTTCAAACAGTCGGAAATATTCTTCTCTTCGTTTTTAACTATGACGGTAGCGGATATCTTCATGATTCCGGACCTGCCAGCAATTGATCGATGGCCTTCAGCAGACTCTCGGGGTGGATACTCTCCCTGCAGAACTGGTCCTTGTCACACTGCTTGTTGAGGCAGCGACAGCAGTAAAGATTTGACTGGATTATCCGGTGCATCTCCCCCCTGGGACCGTTCCGCTTACCGTCAGTTGCCCGGTAAAACGAAACCGTGGGAGTTCCGACTGCGGCGGCAATATGAATTGGACCGGTATCTCCTCCGACCATCAGGTCGACTTTTTTAATAATGGCCGTAAACCCTTTTATAGAGAGGCGAGGGAGCACCCTGGCCTTCTGTCCGATACCGGCAGCAATCCTCTCGGCGACCTTGAACTCCTCCTCAGAACCCCAGGAAAGCAGAATTGATGCATCCGGGTAATTCGCCAGCAGACTGATTCCCAGCTCTATCCAGCCCTTTTCGTACCAAAGTTTGGTTTTCCAGGTAGTCCCGTTATGGAAAAGAAAGACCAGTCCGTCTGACATAGTGGCCAGAAACACTTCGGCGACCGCATCATCCTCACTGTTTGTCTGAATGTCGGCGCTCAACTTCGTGCCGGCATAATCCTTGCCAAAGGGGATGCTGATGACCCGCAGACTCCGGTCGGTAACATGATGGTCCGTCTTTCTTAACGGGACGTGATTCGTGGTAAACCTGAGATTCGGCGCCTCGCGAACGGCATCCCGATCGAATCCATAGCGACGCTTGCATCCGGAAGCCCACGTAATCAGCCCACTTTTTATATTCCCCTGGATATCAAATGCCAAGTCATAATTTCTTGAACAGAGCTCGGCGCGCAAGTGGAAAACCTCGCGCCAGGTTTGTAGCGAAAAAGTTTTTTTGCGCCACTTTTTTGTGTAGACCGGATGGATCCGTGAAATCAAGGGATTCCCTTCAAGAATCTCCCGAAAAGAGCTCTCCACTACCCAGTCGATCTCTACTCCCGGCGCGAGCTGGTGCAGGTAGTCGAGAACCGGCAGGGCATGAACGATGTCCCCAAGGGCAGATGTCTTGACGATCAATACTCTCACTTCACCATACCAGTCGGTTGCAGCGTAGATGCTGCAGCCAGAACATCCTCAACAGTCACTTCCTTCATGCACCGGTGGTCAGTGGAACATTCTCTCTTCAGACAGGGGGCGCAGTCAACCTGTTTTCGCACCAGGGCAGTCTGCCGGGCAAGCGGAAAAGTCGTCGCATGGTCTGTTGAACCGAAGATCGCCACCAGAGGGACATCAAAAGCAGCCGCAATATGCATCGGTCCGGAATCGTTGGTAATGAAAAAATTGCAGCGCTTGATTATTGCCATCATTTCCCTGATGCCGGTTTTCCCTGCAAGATTAAGGCACGGAGATGTCATCATGCCACAAATATCTCCGGCAATCGTCATTTCATCCCTTCCACCGGTAATGACAACCCTGGCGTCCCATCGTCTTGCAAGTTGATCGGCAACAACAGCGAACCGTTCCGGATACCAGCGCTTGGCAGAACCGTAGGCAGCCCCCGGATTAACTCCTATGACGACAGTGTCGCTATGAACTCCCTCCGCTGCAAGAATCTCATTAATCCCGGCATCCTCGGCAATTGTCGTGGTCAGCAACTGTGATCTCGGGCTCCCGTTGATTTCGAAATATTCGAGCATGGCCAGATAATATCCGGTCTGATGGCCAGTGAGCATCCTTGCCGACAAGGGCACCTTGTCCGTCAGCAACAGCCCGCGACCGTCAGTCGCATACCCGAGCCGACGCGGTACCCGGGCAAGCCAAGTGATGAACGCAGAGTCGAGAGAATTGGGCAGAAGAATGGCCAGGTCGAAGGAGCAGGCTTTTAGCTCACCGGCCATGATAAAACGCCCCTTTAACCCCGCGTGCCTGCCTTTACGGTCATAGATCATCACCTCATCGATCCAGGGATGTGAGGCAAACAGCTCGGCTACAAGCGGGTTCGCGAGCAGGGTGATTCTGGCTTCGGGGAAGTAATCCCTTACTCTGCCCAGAGCCGGCGTAGTCATAACCGCATCCCCGAGCCAATTCGTCCCTCTGACAAGGATCCTGCTGACTGTATGATTGTTGAATACTTTCGGCATTAACCGATCTTCGTACTTTCAGCTTCGTCTATAAGCAGTACCGGGATGCCATCACGGATCGGATAGCTGAGTAAACAGCTGCTGCAATCCAGGGACGGCTTATCCGCTTTAAGGGAAAGCTGTCCCTTGCATTTTGGACAGGCAAGGATCTTGAGAAGTTCGGCAGATATCGTCATATATCACCCCTGTTTAAAGATGCTGTCCAGAGCGGTTTTCAGCATCGCCTCATCGTGAAAGAACACCTCAAGCTGTGCTACGTAGAATGGAAACTCGCCGACCTGGTTTACAGGTATTTTCACAGCATCCTTCGTAGTTGTAATCAGATAATCGGCTGATGATGAGCGCTTGAGCTTTGCAAGGGCGACAATCTCGTCGGCCCCGTAGTCGGTATGGTCAGGAAAGGCTATTGTTGCAACCAGCTGGGCGCCGCATTTTTCGAGTGAATCGAAGAACTGATTCGGGTCGGCTATACCGGCAAAAGCGAGTCCCTTCAAGCCTTTAAGTCCTTCGAAAGGACGAATCTCCCCGCCTGAATACGGCCTGTATCCCGTGAGTCTATGTTCAGAACTGATAACAGGGATATTTTCGGAAATCTGCTCAATTGCCGTACCTGATCCGCCTGCACGAGTAGAAACTATCAGGTCGGCACGATTGATAGCGCTGGAAGGCTCTCGCAGAGTCCCTGCAGGAAAGACAAGACCATTCCCGAACGGTTTTTTCGCATCCAGAAGAAGGATATTCAGGTCGCGCTTCAGGTTCAGATGCTGGAATCCATCATCCAGAATAAATATATCGGGCTGAAACCTCTCCATCGCAAGACGTCCGGCATCGTATCTGCTGCTACCGATTACAACGATAAGCCCCGGCAGATTGTCTGCGAGAAGGCAGGGCTCGTCACCTGCCTCCAACGGGGTAAGAAACCTTTTCACTCCGTCAGAGACAATCGCAACGGTCCCTTCAAGAGATCCTCCATATCCTCGTGAAAGGACAGCCACTTTTTTCCCATTGTTTAGCAGATACGCGGCAATCCAGGCGGTCACCGGAGTTTTTCCGGTGCCTCCGACAGTCAAATTCCCCACGGAAATCACCGGCCTCGGCAGTGTACATGATCGAAAAATCGACAGGCGGTACGCAGTTGCTCTGGCCCTCATCAAGACAGTGTACCCTGACGATATGATCGTGAGCAGACTCAGGACAATCCTGTCAGCCAATGACAGTTTATCGCCGGAGGTTAACCGTATGAAATACGCCTTTATCTGCAATGCTCACCCTTGAGAATACTGTCGATGATCGCCATGTTCAACTCCGTAGATCCGGCCTGAGCTGAAAGCAGCCTGCTGCCCCCCTCGCCCATTCCCAGACATGCTTCCTGATCATTATAAAGATCAAGCACGCTTGTTTTAAGTGTTTCAGAATCCCGGACCTCTCTGGCAGCACCATAAGCAACGGCCAGAGCGGCAATCTCACGAAAATTCGTCATATGGGGGCCAAAAAGCACGGGGACACCGCATGAGGAAGGCTCAAGGGGATTATGGCCTCCGACAGGGACAAGGCTGCCGCCG